>CAYSLW010000099.1:0-7407 GCA_964431955.1 uncultured Candidatus Methanoperedens sp.
CACGCCCTCCCGAGGCGTGACTCGGGAGGGGTATGCGAAGCATACCCCAATGCGTAAACCGAAGTATCGGTTTTCAGGATGCTTAACGATGGTAGATATTCGACCTTTTAAAGCTACTATACTTAACCCGGAAATGCAAATAAATAAGCTCGTCTGCCCGGTTTATGACACCATAGACAAGGCTAATTATCAAAAATATGCCCGGGAGAAAAACAACATCATCCACGTTACTACGAGAAGAAAAGACATGGACAGGGATGAGTTTATCGGTCACGCTAAGAGAGAACTTGACCGTTTCATAAGTTCAAAAGTCCTTGTGAATAGAGATGAGCCTGCGCTTTATATCTACGGCATCATGTACACCCTGAAACCTGAGGTTCTTGCTTTAATTCCAGAAAATGCCAGGAGAAGCCAGTATTTTGTTTTGGGGCTTGTCTGCCTTGTGAGAGTGGAAGAGCTCGGGAAAGGAAACATAGCGGGACATGAGAACATTTTTGAGAGAAATACTGAGGAGCGCTACAACCTGATGAAAGCCGGCAGGATGAACTTCTCGCCGATTACAGCAGAATACGGTATGCCTGACCATGAATTGAACAACCTTTTCGAAGAATACCTGGGATTTAAACGCCCGCAGTATATTACAAATCCCAAAAAACCGCCGATTGTTGATGTTACATTAAACGGCAGCCGCCATTTGCTCTGGGAGATTACAGATGACAGCCTTATCCAGAAAATCACGAAGATGATGTCGGGGCTAAGGCTCCTCATTCTTGACGGGCACCACAGGTACACTGCATCCTGGCTCATGAAAGAAAAAGACGGGGTTGAATATACCATGATGATGCTTATGGAAGGGGGCGATAGGGCTCTTCTGTTACTGCCGTGGCACAGGGCAGTCAGGCTGCGCATCCGCGACCTTGAAAATAAAATACATGAGAACTTTTCAATAGAATGGCAGGGCGATAACAATGGCGAGGAGTTCTATTCACAACTTAGGCTGCGCAGCAGTATGTATGATGTTAAGCTGGGCATGTACGACGGAAAGAAATTCTATGTTCTGAGAGCAAATGAAAAACTTGTGCAGGAGCTTTGCGAAAAACGCCGCGAAACTGTTGGTCTTGACCTTATTGTTCTCCATGATTGGCTTATCAACCCGTTAGTAAAAAAGCCGGAAGAAGACATATCGTTTAATGCAAGTCCGCCTGAAGCCAAAGCTTTGGTAGACAGCGGTGAGTTTGATGTAGCTTTCCTCCTAAACCCGTTTTCTATCAAAGACGTTGAGAGAAAAGCATTTGTAGAGCGCAGGAATTTTCCCCAGAAATCCACGCTTTTTCTTCCCAAGGTTGCGGAGGGGATAGTGATGAGGAGAATAGAATAAGAGAGATTTGGTATTGAAACCATACGATTAAAATTTATGTTACATCACATTTGCGGCTTAATGGACAAAGGCAAGCCAGTAAGCGTGCTTTTTACAGAAGAAAGGGGCGAGGATTTGAATCTGCTCTACTGCGAATTAATCCAGAAGGCTCGATTTGGCGAGTCTTTTCTTATAAAAAATCAGGGGTGCAAGGTGGGTGCGTATGTGCTGGGGGAAACAGAAACATGTCCCCAGGTGTATTATTACAGCTTAAAAAGATACAGGGATAGAAGTGCAGCAAAAAGTGCCGCTTCAACTCTTCACAGGCTTGCGAAAAAAGGAAGCTCTATAAAAATAGCCCCTTACTCTGGAGGGAATTTTGATGTCATGCTTCTTTTCCTCAAACCCGAGAGAGCGATGCGCATAGTTCAGGCTCATGCCTACCAGAACGGGAAACCTGCTGAATTCAAGACTGGCGGTATAGCATCAATATGCAGCGACTGTACAGCTTATCCTCTGCAGGGTAAGCTTGGATTATCGCTTGGCTGCAAAGGTTCGAGAAAACACAGCAAGTATGGTGATGATGAAGTCGTGGTCGGTATACCTTTTCAATTAGCCCATGAAATCGAAGCTGCCCTCGGAAAAATCCCAGAGACTCGTGCATAAGTATACCTATGCAGTATATATTTTAGAATAAACAATAAACAATAATCATGTCAATCCTCAATATAATCTCTAATTTTTTCAAGAAAAACAACACCCGGAATCCAGAAAAGAAAGGCAATAAATTAAAGGTTCATGATTATACAGGCAAATTCGTCAAACAAAATGGGACAGATATCGGAGAAAGCATAGCTGTAGACAAAAACAGGATTATTGTAAAAAACGCTGATAGTATTTTTTCAATTTCGGCAGAAGCGGTCACGGCAAACGCTGAAAACATACTCGTGGGAGATTTTAACATGGAAGAAGCTATCCTGCGAGGGAAGGAGTGGTTTGAGAAAAAAGACACATTGAAGTTTGATGAAAAGGGAATGCTGATTAAGTGACATGACCGAGTATAAACAGTGCATCATCGTGCGCGATGACCTGAAATTATCAAAAGGAAAGCTTGCTGTACAGGTCGCGCATGCCGCAGTCTCAAGTTATGAAACCGCAGACAAAGACGTACGTTTTGCCTGGAAAGAAAGCGGGCAGAAAAAAGTAGTGCTGAGGGCTGCCACATTGCAGGAACTTTTTGAATTGAAAGAGATTGCCAGAAAGCATGGGCTTCCCAATTTTTTAGTCATTGATGCCGGACTTACCGAGGTACCCCCGGGGACGATTACAGTGCTGGGGATAGGACCTGCGGATGTCATCGAACTGGACAAAATAACTGGACATTTGAAGCTGCTTTAGCTTACGCGAAGCCTGATATATTCTTTCTTCATGCACCTGTCCATCACGACCTCAATCCCCGCTTTTCTTGCTTTTGCCGCTGCTTCTTCATTCACAATGCCCTCCTGCATCCAGACAGCTTTGGCTTTTATGGCGTTTGCTTCATCCACGACAGGCGGGACAGCCTCGGAGCGCCTGAATATATCCACCACATCAACTTTTACAGGTATGGAAAGGAGGTCAGGGTAGCATTTTTTCCCTTCCCACTCCGTCAGTTTCGGATTGACTGGGATGATGTTGTATCCATGCTCAGCAAGGAAACTTGCCACATAGTGACTCGGTCGTGCTGGGTCGTCGGATATGCCCACGACTGCAATGGTTTTACAATTCAAAATACTCTCAATGGTCATTCTTTCAAGTTTTCTAACATTTTAAGCTCATTTTTTAATGCCATTCGAACTCGAATCAGGTTTAAAATATACGCTATTAACACAATCCAAACTATTCCGAAAGCTGTATTTAAATAACTCATATTGACCATTTTATTCGCTTATTACATAAAGGTTATTAACTTTAAATAAAGTGGTGCTTACCAAAGTCCACCTAAATAAATACCCGCCCATACACATACCTTAAATAGGAAGCAATAATAGTAATTATAATGCAGCGCAAACAATTTGTTTTACGGGATAAAAAAGATATAAGAAAAGCCAGCATGCCGACTGTAAGGCATACAGAGAACGAGCGCCTCATCGACAGGCAGTTGATTAGAGAGATACTTGACCGCAGGCATGAAGTTTCTGTAATCTTAAGTTAGCCTGGCATGCGACTTGACAAACTCCAGGCAGAATGAGAATACCTGATTGTCCTCTTCTTTTAAAACGCTTGCAGGTCTTTCCTCATAGGTTTTGTATTGCCTATATACATAAAGGTTAAGGTAGTAAAATATAATCAGTGATTCGGTTGATAGAAACTAAAGTCAGACCACCGAGGCTTATTGCATGGGAGCTAACAAACGCCTGCAATCTTGCTTGTATCCATTGTCGAGCATCGGCTATTAAAGAACCGACACCTGATGAATTATCTACGGATGAAGCAAAACATTTTGTAGATGAACTGGTCGAGTATAAACCTATTATTATCCTGACCGGAGGCGAGCCGCTTCTGCGGGCGGATGTGTACGAAATCGCAAAATATGCTACCGGACGCGGGCTTCGTGTCGTGCTTGCCACCAATGGAACGCTTCTTACTCCTGATATTGCCAGACGGTTAAAGGAGGTTGGAATACAGCGCGTGAGTATAAGCATAGATGGCGCGAATGTTCAAACGCATGATACCTTCCGTGGAGAGCCGGGCGCATTTGATGCCGCGCTTCGCGCAATTGAGATTGTGAAAAAAGAGGGTATGAGTTTCCAGATAAACACCACGATTACAAAAAGAAACCTCGATGAAATCCCTCGTATTTACGACCTTGCCCTTGAATTAAAAGCCTCGGCGCTTCACATATTCCTTCTGGTTCCAACAGGCAGGGGCGAGGATATAGTTGAGGATGAGATTCCTCCTGACGAATATGAACGCGTGCTCAACTGGTTCTACGACAGAAGCAAGGATAAAAGGCTCCAGTTAAAAGCCACGTGCGCGCCGCATTATTTCAGGATTATGCGCCAGCGCGCAAAAGCAGAGGGAATCAGGATTACTCCTGAGACGCATGGGCTTGAAGCCATGACAAAAGGCTGCCTTGGAGGCTCTGCATTCTGTTTCGTTTCAAGCAAAGGTGATGTTTATCCCTGCGGATACCTGCCCGCGCTTGCTGGCAACATAAGGAAGAAGCCTTTCAGGATGATATGGGAAAAATCACATGTGTTCAACGACCTTCGAGACCCCAATAAACTCAAAGGCAAATGCAAAGACTGCGAGTACCGCACCGTGTGCGGGGGGTGCAGGGCGCGCGCCTATGCGGCTACCGGGGATTACCTGGGTGAAGAGCCATATTGCGTGTATGTACCAGTGAAAGCGGTGAAAGCATGATTTCCTTAGACGAGAGTGATAAGAAGATATTGAATGCGCTCCAGCTTGATTTTCCGCTTGTTCACAAGCCGTTTGAGGAGCTTGGCAAGAGCCTGGGATTAAAAGAGGACGAGGTAATCAGGCGCATCAAAAGGCTCTGCAAAGAGGGCGCCATCAGGCGCATAGGTCCGATAATCAGCACCAAGAAGACAGGAGGCGTAAGCACGCTTGTGGCGATGAAGGTGCCGGAGGAGCGGGTGGATGAGGTGGCGGGGATTATTAATGAATACGATGAGGTTTCGCATAATTATCTTCGACCTGCTAATTACAACATCTGGTTCACGCTATCGGCTGAGAGTGGGGAGAGGATGCGGGAGATTCTGAGTGAGATTAAGGAAAAAACGGGATGCGAGGTAATGAATTTGCCCACAAAGAGGCTGTTTAAGATTGGGGTGAAGTTTGAGATTAGATAGGATAGTAATAAAGATAGAAAAAAAGAAAATTGTAGTTAGTAGAACTAAAAGTAAGTACAAAAAGGGATTTAGTGGAGTGGGATGTAACTGATTGGTTTGATGTAACTTCGTATTATCTGTAAGCCGAAATAATTAAGAAATACTCCACAGCTAACTATAATTGTGTCTCCTGATGAATGACTATACTGTCCCACAGACTTATCTATTTAAAATAAGCTCAAAGCCAGATTAATATCTTCCAGCAGCAGTATCAAAATTAAGCTAAAACATTCCACCTACTGGAACATTTCGATAACTATTTAAGCCTTGAAAGTTCATATCTCAGCATGGAAGACCTTGAACTCTTAAACGAAATCATCTCTCAGAATCCATGGTGGACTGGTGGAGCGCCATTGAAAGAAAAAACCACCACGAGAGATATCTGGAACGAGGTTCTCAAAGACATTGGCAAAAAAGAAGTCACCTGTTTCGTAGGTTTAAGGCGAGTTGGAAAAACAATACTCATGAAACAGGCAATCCAGCATCTTTTAGAAAAATATGTAGCTCCAAAGAGGATACTCTACTTTTCTTTTGATGCCATGAAAAAAGAAGAAACAATCATCAGGCGCATATTAACCCTCTACAGCAGGAACATAATCCAGGAAGTTCCAAATGAACTTTCAAGTAAGGTTTTCATATTCCTTGATGAGGTGCAGAAAATTAAAGAGTGGGGTGAAGAAGTGAAATCCATTCATGATAAAGGCTGGAATATAAAATTCTTTGTCTCGGGTTCTTCGAGCATGAACATATTGAAAGGGAGCGGTGAGAGCCTGCTTGGAAGGATAAGGATTCACAGGATACATCCCTTTTCCTTCAGGGAATTTTTGAGACATAACGGCATGGAAATTGGAAAAATGCCTCTTAGAGACCTGAAACCCCCTCTACAAACTGAAAAAATAATACTGTTATTTGATAGATACATGGAGCTTGGCGGCTTTCCTGAAACATATTCGCTCACAAAAGAAGGGTTAAAAAATACTCTTAAAACGTGGATTGATTTAGTGTTTTATAGGGACATAGTGAATTTATTTGAAGTAAAAAGAATAGATGCGCTCGAAGGTCTTTTCTATTCGTTTGTGAAAGAGTCCGGGAACATCGTAAATTACGCAAAACTCGCTAATTCCCTTAACACAAAATTTGAAACGATAAAAACATATATAGGATATCTTGATAATTCTTTCCTCATAGAGAAAAGCCAGTACTACTCAGGAAGCAGAATAAAAATATCTGAAAAAAACTTCAAAATTTATGTCTCAGACCACGCTTTCTTCCACCTTGAAGACACAGAAGAGGGGTTAATAGCGGAAACCCTTGTATTCAACCACTGCAAGAAGCATATTTGGGGGGATGTTTTTTATTGGAAGGATATAAAAGGGAATGAAGTGGATATCGTCCTCCTGAGAAATAAAACCCTGCTTCCTATCGAAGTTAAATTTAAATCAAGGATTGATAAAAAGGAGTTAAAAGGTTTGCTTTCATTCATGGATAAATACAAGTGCAAAAATGGGATAGTTGTTACAAAAAATAGTTTAGATAGCATCGAATACAATGGGAAAAAGATACAACTGATGCCTGTCTGGCTGTTTTTACTTGCAAATCAATCTTAAGAACTATGAGCAGTAGCGAATCGGTATTTATAGGCATTGACCTTGGGACAAGCATACTGAGGAAAAGCACTGGCATCGCTTGCTTTGTTGAAAAGAAGGGTAAGCCATGGATGGAAAGCCCGCCTATGCACATAAAATCCGACGATGAATTGATACATACCAGCATAATACAGATGTCGTCAGAGAATTTCGGTTCAAGAATTATTGGGATTGATGCGCCTCTTTCCAGACCAGACCACGGTACCATGAGGGAGTGTGAAATACGCCTTCGGAAGCATGGTATTGCCTGCTATCCCTCGGGCGCAGAATGGGTAAGCAAATGGGTGAGCAAGGGGATTGAGCTCAAGGAGTGGGCTGAAAAAGAACTTAATGCAAAGGTGATAGAGGTATATCCATACGCTGCTAGAAGGGCGCTTGACATAGGCGCTGAGGTTAAGAAAAAAACAAAGCAAGGGCGCAGTGTTATTCAGGATGGGCTGCTCGGGTTCATTGGAGGATTGGATGAGTTCACTAAAGATAAACTGCTGTCTGATGACGAGCTTGATGC
>CAYSLW010000100.1:0-7399 GCA_964431955.1 uncultured Candidatus Methanoperedens sp.
TTATGAAAACACGCTATATGTAAGTCAAAAGGTCATTTGTCCTTATTTGAGTTCGTACGAGTTCGCTGTTTATCTTGCGCGGTTCTCAATATAAGGTGGTTGCATCGGGAACCTATCGGCGCCGAAATTTAATATTTAAAGAGTTATAAATACGCGGCGCCAGCATTTGAAAAGAATCTGCGTTCATCTGCGGTTTCTGAATTTCAAATCAAAAAGTTATATCTTATATACCATAAACAACCTCAGAACGCCTCAATGGTCACGTACGCCGACAGGATAAACTCATTACCACCTTATTTATTCGCAGCCATCGACAGGGCAAAAGCCGAGGTTGTCAGAAAAGGCATTGATGTCATCGACCTGAGCATAGGAGACCCTGATATGCCCACGCCCCGGCATATCGTAGAAGCCATGAAAAAAGCTCTTGATAACCCTGCCCATCACAGATATCCATCCTACGAAGGGATGCTTTCATTCAGGACAGCGGCAGCAAAATGGTATAAAAAAACCATGAACGTTGATCTCAACCCTGAGGATGAGGTTCTCACGCTCATAGGTTCGAAAGAGGGAATAGCCCATATCCCGCTCGCATTTTTAAACCCGGGTGATATCTCGCTTGTCCCTGACCCCGCTTACCCTGTATACAACATCGGCTCAATCCTTGCAGATGGAAAACCTTACAAGATGCCGCTTGTTGCCGAGAATAATTTCCTTCCAGACCTTGATGCGATACCTGCCAGCATAGCCAAAAAAGCAAAGCTCATGTTTATCAATTATCCCAACAATCCCACCTCAGCGATTGCATCGTTAAAATTCTTTGAAGAAGTAGTGGAATTTGCAAATGAAAATGAAATCATAGTAATTCATGATAATGCATACTCGGAAATGACCTTCGATGGTTACAAAGCGCCCAGTTTCCTCAACGTCAGCGGCGCAAAAGACGTGGGCATAGAATTCCACTCCCTCTCAAAAACGTATAACATGACCGGATGGAGGCTCGGCTTTGCAGCAGGAAATCGCGATATAATTGCAGGAATCGGGAAGGTAAAAACAAACGTGGACTCAGGCGCATTCGAAGCCGTGCAGGAAGCAGGAATAGCTGCGCTCTCCGGTCCGCAGGATTGTGTGTGTGAAATGAACACTATTTATAAGGAAAGGCGGGACGCCCTTCTCGTGGGTCTTGGGGAACTCGGACTTCCTGTAAAGCCGCCTAAGGCTACTTTCTATGTATGGGCGCATGTCAACGGCAGTTCTTCGGATTTTGCAAAGATTCTCCTTGAAAAAGCAGGAATCACAGCCACGCCGGGCATAGGATTTGGTGAGTACGGCGAAGGATATGTACGGTTTGCTCTCACGCAGCCGGTAGATAGGATAAATGAAGCGGTTGAAAGGATGCGTAAACTGCTTGCGAAAACTAAATGCCTTCTGAATACAAATGATAAAATCTATCTATGATTAGTTCAAGTTGTGAATGTGAAGGAATATGTATTTAAATCGAAACTCTTTTGAGCATTTCGGTAATGGTGTGAGTAATGGAAATTGAGCAACTCTTAGCACAGCGCGCAAAATTGGTGGACTCGGAGCTGCCGAACCTGCTTGTTGACATAAAACCGCCTGAACTTGCTGCCGCTGTTGCGTATGCCATAGCCTCAAAAGGGAAACGAATCAGACCCGCTCTTGTAACTCTTGCTTGCGAGGCAGTAGGCGGTGCTGCAAAAGAGGCGTGTTTTGCAGCAGCATCCATCGAGTTGATACATTCCTCGTCCTTAGTATTAGATGACGTAATCGATAAATCCGAAAAAAGGCGCGGAAGATATACCATCCATACCCTGTGGGGCAATGACATGGCTCTCCTCACTGTCCAGATTCTCGCTGCGCTTTCACTTAAAATCGCAGCCCGCGACCCAAGGCTAATACATGCAATAGCGGATTCGCTGTTCTATATGGGCGAAGGGGAAGCCATGGAACTTGTGGATTTTGCCAGGGATAAAAAAAGTTATCTTGAGCTTGCTTTCAGGAAGACAGGCTCCCTGTTCAGTTCCGCTGCCGAAGTGGGTGCTGTGGTTGGAGGCGGCGATAAGGCGCAGATAAAGAACCTTACAGAATTCGGAAAGCACATAGGAATAGCTTTCCAGATCCGCGATGACATACTGGATTGCATTTCCAGGGAAGAAGACCTGGGCAAACCTGTAAAAAAAGACCTTTTCATGGGGAGACCTTCCATTGTGGTGCTTGATGCCATCAATTCAGGCATTTCCATCGAGAGGATGATGAAATGCAACAACGGCGAGTTAATGTATCTTGTTGCGGATTCTATTGATTATGCGCAGAAAGTTGCAGGAGAGGAGTTCGAGCTTGCAAAAGGTCATATTGAAACCCTGGATGAAAGCGTTGCGAAAAGAAAACTTAATGAGCTGGGTGAATATATCATCAACCGCAGCAAGTAATGCCCCGTATTTAAATACGGGGACTAATACAGGGAATTAACCATGGAAAAAGATAGCTCAGGTTCTTTTTTTAATTACCTTCCGCAGGGATGCCGTTTATGCTACACGGGCGCGAAGATGGTGCTTTTTGTTACAGGACTGTGCAGAAAGAATTGTTTTTACTGTCCGGTTTCGAATGAGAGGCAGGGTAAGGATTTAATCTTTGCTAACGAAAGACCTGTAAAAAGGGATGAGGATATAATAGAAGAAGCAGCCTCAATGGACGCCCTCGGGACAGGTATAACAGGTGGGGAGCCGCTGCTGCGGTCAAAGCGCGTGGTTCATTACATAAAACTTCTAAAAAACCAGTTCGGCGGCTCTCACCATATACATTTATACACCGCTCTTGCGCCCGGAAAAGCCGTGCTTGAATCCTTAAGGGAAGCTGGTCTTGATGAGCTCAGGTTCCATCCGCCCCATAATCTATGGGCAGATAAGACCCCGTATACAACCCCTTATTCCCCGTATTTAAATACGGGGTTGTATACGGGGAATAAGGGGACTAATATCACGCCTTATCGGAAATCGCTCCTTACAGCCCATGAACTCGGGCTTTCTACGGGGATTGAAATTCCCTCTATAGCATCTGACTTTAGCGGTATTTTATCCTTGCTTGACGAGGTGGGGGGGTTTTTGAACCTGAACGAACTTGAGTTTTCTGAAACAAATTCGGACCGGCTAAAAAAACGTGGCTTTGCCGCGGTTGATGATGTCTCATCCGCTGCGCTTGGAAGTAAGGAGGTTGCTGAATCATTAACAGGAAGCAGGCTACATTTCTGCTCTTCGCGTTTTAAGGATGCCGTCCAGCTCAGGGAAAGGTTCAAACGGATTGCAAAAAAGGTTTCACGGGATTTTGATGAGATCACAGATGACGGAACTCTTGTGTATGGGGTTATCGAGGGAGACTGTCTGGATATCCTGAAAGAAACTGCTGAGGATGATATGTACTGTGTGCGGGATGGTTCTACTGAGACGGGCTGGTGGATAGCGGAGGAACTGGCTGCCGAGTTGAAAAAGGCAGGATGCATTGTTTCGGTAATCGAGCGTTATCCCATGAAAAACGGAATGGTGGTGGAAAAGACCCCGCTTTAGCTCATGCAAAGTTATAAACTCTAAAAATTTAATAGTAAGAATCGGTGGTTTGACTGAGCGCCAAGGAAAATGAGGCAGTGAAAGCACGAATTACGAAATATCTGATGCGGGATGAAAACGGCATCAGGAGATGTGTATTAAAATTATTTCTCAGCAACAAGCCCTATACCACCCAGGATGTGTATGACCATCTCAAAAAAGAGGGGTTCGACGTCAATTACAGGGGAGTTTCAGCCATGGTAGGTCTCATGAACACGAGGCTCGGCATTCTTAGAATAGATGTGAAAGGCGACCACAACGTGTATTCGCTCAAGGATGAGTATAAGAACAGCGTGAAAGCGACGATGGATAATTATTAGAAACTGTTTTACTGTTATTCAACAACATTGCTACTTTTCTGTTATTTAATGCTTAAAAACCCGCATCATGTGGTTGGTGAGAAATGCCCAAATGTAGAAACCCCGCGCATTGGAACTAATAACAGAAAAACATGCTTTCATGGATGGTTGTAAGAGGACTGGTCATTTGGTAGCAGACATTCTTCTCAGGGAAGAAGGATACCACATACACGGTGAGCAGGAAAAAATATTCAATGCATTACGTAAAATAGCTAATTATGAATGTACTGTCAAAGAAATAGAAAATTGGTTGAGGAGGCATATTCGCCCATTAGAACTGGGCTAATCGCGTCATAAGTTCGTGGTTATGGCGCATGCTATCTTCATAGTGTTTTCTCAGTTCAGCAGGCAGCCGGTCAGTCTTTTTGCCTTCTTTTATGGCGATGCGATTGTTCTGTCCCATGTACTTAAGTGGTAGGATTTCATTCTATTTAAATACTACTACTTACTTTACTTACAACTGCGCATTGGCAAGGGTGCAATCGCAGGCTGGATATGCGGGTTTGTCCAGCATCGAAGGCAAAGGCGCATAAGCGCAGACACAAGAAGCGCCAGTGTCCGAGAGACAGAAAAAAGGGCGGTAATCGAAAGAAATGAGTAGAATTGCCTGGACGAGCCAGGCAAGGCATCAGACTTAGCCATTGAAGACTCCTATTTTTTACCTCCTTTTGGTAAAAGATTGTGATACGACAATGACCTTCTCTGAGGTTCTGACGGAACAATCGAAATATATGGCATACATACATTTAAACTTTGTGTGTGTCGAGTGCCCGGATGGCCGGATGGTCGAGCCTGGTTTAAGGCACCAGACTTAAGATCTGACGGTACCCCCGAGTTCGAATCTCGGTCCGGGCGCTGCTGTTCAAACCCTGCGCATTGGCAAGGGCGCAATCGCAGGCTGGATACCCTACCCGTGATAATACGTCGGCTCTTCCTTTTTCTTCTGCTGCGCCTGCTGGAAATTGATGACAGGAACAGGCATGGATGGAGGAAGTCCAAGGGCTTTTGAGAGCAATAATGCCAGTGGCGCAAGATTCGCCACCATGGTGTTCGCAAGCTCGTTCTGGATCTCGCCCGGCGCATTCCCGGCATCCCATTTTTCTTTCAATGCCTTCAGGTCTTCATCGCTGTAATAATCTGTTAATCCCTCAAACCTTATGTGACCGATATTCGGGCTGAGATAATTGATGGCAAAGGTGTACTCCACCCTGAGCACGGATTTTTCCCCGAAGGGAGTATTCTGAACCACTAATGATGGATTTTTAAGATTGACGTCATAGTTTATGTTGATGTTCTTGTATTTCCGGATGTCCTCTGTGGTGGAATATGCTTTTGATTCGACATTTGTGAGCTGGAAATTTACAATCATGTGTTTTTCATGGCTTACTATACATTTAGATGTTATTAAATTATGGGTTATTGGATACCTATAATGCTATAATGCAGTTCTGAAAAATTTCCATAATTTTAATTTTTATAGATCGTTTAAGCCTCTTTGGATTTTTCAGACAGGATAACAGGATGAACAGGATTATAAATAAAAATTCATCCTGTCAATCCTGTAAATCCTGTCTAAGCTCGCTGCTTTTTTAAATATTAATTATGATTATTTAAGAGATATGCCTTTCATATCGAATGATGGACGATCACAGGGATAGTCGGAAATTTCCTGCCAGTTCACACCCACGACATCAAAGGAATTAAGTATCACATATAGCGTCTCGATCTCCCTGCCCGTGAACCCGGCCTTGAGCAGCTTCGCCCTCTCTTCCCTGGATTCAAGTATTACCACATCGATTACTCCCTTAATGTATTCTTGTTAAATCATACCTTTTTGAGGTATAGTAAGGTATAATGGGGTAACGCATTATTAAATATTTTGGTGGTATTATGGGGTAATGTGAAGTATTATTAAAATTAAAACGAGTGTCGCCCTTGATGAGAACCTGCTAAAATGGGTTGATTTACAGATCGAAAAGAAGCGGTTTGCCAATAGAACTCATGCCATAGAATACGCCCTCCAGCAATTAGTTGAGAATGAAACGCACAATAGCGCATCGAAGTATCAACTGATCTTACATGAGGGAAAGGAAACAAGGTATTCGAAAGGCAAATAAACTGACGCTATATATTTTTTTCAAACCAGCCAACTTTTTACTCGTTAGTTCTCATCGGCGTTTCATATTCACAACAAGGCATCTATCTCCTTAAAATCAACCCGCGCTGTGGAATCAAGCGTTAACGGCGTAACAGAGATATGCCCTTTTTTCATAACAGCCCTGACATCAGTCCCCTCCTCAGCATCACGGATTAATTCCCCGTTTATCCAGTAGTAAGGTCTTCCCCTCGGGTCATGGCGCTCCTCCACGCCTGTCAGGAATATCTTTCTTGCAAGCCTTGTGATTTCGATTTCAGTGTCCATAGTCGCATGCCTTGGTATATTGATATTGAGCAAATCCACACCCCCTGGAAGCCCATGATTGAGGATGTTTTTAGCGATTCGATGCACGATTTTTATGCCCACTTCAAAATCATACATATAAGAGCGGTGGTCATCGAACTTGTCCCCTTCGTCTAAAACTTGTATCGATGCAGCAATCGCCGGAATACCGTAGCTTGCGGCTTCAAGTGCCGCCCCTATGGTGCCGCTTGTGGTAACTGTGTCTGTGCTGATGTTCTCGCCCACGTTAAAACCAGAAAGCACGAGGTCAGGCTTCTCTTTCATTATCGAAAATATTCCAAGAATGACTGCATCCGTGGGAGTACCTGCTACTGCGTAGGCTCTGAAACCGTTCAGGTTGGCAAGCGACACGCGAAGCGGTTCAAAGATGGAAATCCCCCGCCCCACACCGCTTTTCTGCGTGGATGGCGCAACCACAATTACGTCTCCTATGTCGTGCACGCTTTCGTAGGCGGCTTTAAGACCTGTGGAATATACGCCGTCGTCGTTGGTTAATAATATCCTTTTCATTGATAACCAGATAGACTTCAAACAAAATAAATCTGTGGTATCCCCCAGAAATCTATATGAATGATGGAGTTGTATGCTAAGAAAAATGGAGATAAAATATGGGAAATATTAGACCCGGATACATCAAATCATTGGCAGTCCTGTTACTTGAAGAGCACAGCGATGTGTTCACTTTAGACTTTGCGCAGAACAAGGAGAACGTTACCAGATATACCGATATTGAAAGCAAGGGAATCAGAAACCGCGTAGCTGGCTACATAGTGCGCCAGTTAAGGGTAAAGGCTATAAGAAAGAAGTAGATTTTATGAAAAACTTTGGGAAAGTTTTATCAAAAACCTTTAAGAAAGGTTTATCAAAAACCTTTGAGAAAGGTTTATCAAACGACGGGTATGGCGCACCATACCCGGACACGCCCTCCCGAGGCGTGACTCGGGAGGGGTATGCGAAGCATA
>CAYSLW010000101.1:0-7329 GCA_964431955.1 uncultured Candidatus Methanoperedens sp.
CTACCTGAGATACCTGATTATTTCCGAAAGTGTGCAAGTCAATCCCATCCATTTTGACACCTTCTATATCATCAGATATTACAATTGCATTTATTGGAAACCTACTTCCCATTGATTTTCCAAGTACCATTATATCTGGGGTAATACCATAGTACTCTGCTGCGCTCCACCTACCCATTCTTCCAAATGCAGTCTGGATGCAGTCCCGGATTAAAATTATATTGTGCTTTATACATATATCTCTTACTCCTTGCAAGTAATTCTTTGAAAATATAATTTGGCCTCCACTTGCTTGAAGTGGTTCCATAACCAGTGCACAAACTTGGACCAATGGAGCCATATTTTATTTGCATCTCCAGTGCCTCTAGAGCTCTTCTATCCACTTCCTCTTTATCATCCAGGTTGCAAACCTCAAAATATGGTCTATAGTAATACAGAGCTGGTACCCTTATAAAATTCTGGGAGTATTGAGATAGTTTTACTCCACCAAAATATCTTCCGGTTGACATTGTCCCTTTATGAGAAGCACCTACAGCCATAAAATATGATCCATGATAACCACCATAAAGGGATATAAAATTGTGAAGCACTGGTCTATTTATTATTGCTACTTTTAATACTACTTCTATGCTAGCATCCCCACCTATTGTAAATGATACCCTGTTCATTTTTTCTGGAAATATTTCAGCTATTTTTTTAGCTAATATATATCTTGGTATAGTAAAAAACCCTGTATGGAAATGAGTTGATATATCCATCTGTTCTTCTACATCGCTCGTTCGACTTGCATGTATTAGGCGCACCGTTAGCGTTTGTCCTGAGCCAGGATCAAACTCTCAATTAAATCTAAAAAAATAATAATCATCCAATACTTACACTATTTAGTTTTCAAAGAACACAAAGCAATTAATTAAATTAATTAATGATATAATATATTAATTAATTTTTAATGTCAATGATATTGACACGATGATACCGTCAAGCTTTTTGTGTAAATTCTTTTACAGGCTTATTCTTCCAAACTTTATTTAAATGGGACATCACCCCATAGATAATCCTTGAGCAGCTTTTGTCATCCTCAAAGCAGGTCATGGGCCTTGTCCTTCTTCTTACCTCTCTGAATGATCTTTCTATTGCATTGGTGGTCCTGATCTTTTTCCATACATCTTTTGGGTAGTCAAAGAAAACAAGCATGCTCTCAATATCTTTGGAAAGACACTCTACTGCCTTTGGATAAATATCAGAGTATCTAGCCACCCAATTTTTGTAAATAGCAGTAGCAGCTTTTTTAGATTTTGCCATATAGATCTTCTTTGCATCAAAAAGGCAGGTATCATATGCCTTCTTGGGAAGCTTTGATGCTATGTTTCTAAGCTTATGCACCCAGCATCTCTGGACATCTACGTAGGGATATACAGTATTTACTGCAAGCATAAGGGCCCTGTTTCCATCAATTGTAACTAGATTTAGAAAGTCTCCTTTAAGTCCTCTTCTGTAGAAGGTTGTCCACAAACATATACCAGCTATCTTCAGATTCATTTTTGGCGATCCTAAATGATATTAGCTCCCTTATGCCGTCCCAGGTTACACCATATGCTACAAGTACTGTTCTTTTATTCTTACTTTCCAGCGATTTTATCCTTAAGTTTATGCCGTCAAAGAATATATACCTGTATTTGTCCTCTATGGGACGGATGTGGAAGGCCCTTACATAACTGTCCAGAGTCTTTGCTATATTTGATACAGTAGCAGCGCTTACGCTATGGCCTATTACATCCTCCAGTACTTCTCCTATCCTTCTTGTGGATATTCCTGCCAGGAAGCAGTCCTTTATGAGCTTTGTAAGATCCACATGCTTTCTCTGGTATTTTTTAAATATCTTTGACTCAAGCTTTGTCAGCCTGTTTCTGGGCACCCTAAGGTATTCAATGGTTCCAAGTGTGGTCTCCAGGCTTCGGAAGTAGTAGCCGTTACGGTAATCACATTGCCAGCCTAAGCGATCTTTCGTCTTAAGCTCTATGAGAGACCTTGCATCTGTACTGGGCTTTGAACCGGGGGACAAGCCAATTCCTGTAGAGAGGTTTTCATCATATCTTAAGAATGTGGATAATAGTCTTCTTCAGGAGATAAGAGTCTCTCTTGTCAGGAAACTGATAGACCTTGGACTCACAAAGGGAGAGTATCTCTCTGTTGACTCCTGCCCCATACTGGCCAATGTAAAAGAAAATAACTTAAAGACCAGTGTAAGATACAGGTATTTTAAAGATAGACCGCCCAAAAATGATCCTGACTGCCGAATTGGAGTATTTCCCACTTTTGTTTCTGATAAGGCAAAACCGGAATTCTTCTGGGGATATAGAAACCATATCATAAATGATTGCCAGTCCGAACTTCCTTTAGTAGAAATAACTCTTCCGGCCAATGTCAGGGGTACCAGCGTTATTATCCCTCAGCTTGAGTCTTTAAAGGATAGCCTTGCCCTTAAACCTTTAGCTGTTATTGCCGATTCCGAGTATGATTCTTCTGCTATTATTGAATATATAGTAAAGAATCTGAATGCAAGACCAAGGATATCCAGAAATCCCAGAAGGGGCGCTCCCTCTTCTGTAAGGATTACCTTATCCGGTGTGCCTATCTGCATAGCCGGGTTTAAGATGCTCTCCAGGGGAATATTTCTTGACAGAAAACAGAATAGAAAGCACCATAAAGGGATCTAAGAAGTTTGCTAAAGCCCATCCCTATTGCCCCTGGTTTCATCCCCTCTTTTTGGAGGGTACCGGCTGTTACAGGTACCTGAGAGTGGATGTGGATGAGACCATACGAGCTGGTATCGACTATGGATCGGAATCCTTCAAGAGGGATTTTAGCAAAAGAAGCAGTAGTGAAAGAGTATTTTCCAGGCTTCTATCGATCCTTATGCAAAAGCTCTCTGTTATTGGCCTAGCCGCTACGGCAAATCTCTGCACTATATCCCATATTACGGTCCTGGCTGTCGCCTATTTTTCCTCATTTGTCAAAAAACCTAATAAAATTCGTTTTGTTAAAAGCTTTCTCCCGAATTTCTAATTTCGTGAAGCCCTATAATTTGTTTTATTTATCAATTATTATAACATATTTGTTTAATTACTTTTATGTATTTTTAAGCTTATACTCATATTATTTGCTGTTCTCGGACAGGCTCCTAGTGTTCTATCGGTCCAAAACACACTAAAACCTTACCGTTTTCCAAGTTCACTGCAGAGCTTGAAGTAGTATTTAATATTTTCAATCGGTATGTTGTGTGGCAGATCTCCCGAGGCTCTAATAAAGTATCCGGGGTATCTTTTACCCAGGTCGATACACCTTTTGACTTCCTTGAAAATATCGTCCAGGCTCCCATTTGTCAGTATTCTTGTATCAACATTCCCAATTATAACCTTACTTTTACCATATTTTTCAATCACAGCATCAATATCAACATAGTTATCCAGCATCACACCGTCTACTCCAGTGGCAAAAATATCATCAATCAGCTCACCATAGTTACCGTCTGAAACAAAAATGATTTTCTTTCCACTCTTTTTGAGAGAATCGAATATCTTCTCATAGTTAGGGAAAATGTTCTGCCTGTACCATTCCGGTGGAAACACTAATCCCCGGGTAATGGCAAGATCGTCATGGCAGAAAAAAACCGGAACATTTGTTTTTGCCCACTCCTCCGCGTTTAATACCGATATTTGTGTAAACACATCAATAACATCCTTGAATCTTTCATGTTCAGCTCCTGCGGTAACAAGAAACATTTCCCATCCAAACGTAAGGATAAACCATTGAAACAGAACAGTATAATATAGCCCTGTGACAAGTGCGCTATCTCCTACCATAGTCTGGTCATGCAACACTGAATTTATTGCATTCTCTGCATCCTTTCTGAATCTACTGACAGCCTCGTCATAACCATCCTTGAACGGATTGTATTCGAGCACTTCTTCATCAGAATGGAAACTGAATTCTTTTTTCCAGAAACTACCGGTAAATCCCCACTCGGAAACATGCTGCCCTTCTGCCAGTTCCTTTTTTGTCTCATTATCATTGAACTTGAATGATTTTTTTGGGATGGATATATACCAGTCCAGATCCAGTTTTTTGATACCCTTTAAAATCGCATTTGCCGGATCAATAAATGGGTCTATCCCGGTTATCTCTTTTACAAATTCAGGATGATCCAGCCACTCCATACAAGGAATTCTATCTGTCTCTAAAAGGTTAATAGCCTTAAGAGCTCTTTGCTTGGACATATAATATCTCTTCGTCTTTCTATAGCTTGTCAATAGTAATAATCTAAACAGTATCTCTCATATTGGGATAACACAATTATTTATTTGAGAAACGATATCGAACATTTCAACCTTATATCATCCTTCCGCAAGCATACGGTCTACGATCTGCTGCCTGTATTCCAGCGAAAGCGAATGAAAATAGGCACTGTATCCGGTCACCCTGACGATCAGGTCAGGGTATTTCATTGGGTCGGCATGGGCTTCCAAAATCTGTTCTTTGGATATAACATTGATATTTACCAGCGTTCCGCCCTGATTGTTGTGAACTTTTATCAGGCTTTCAATGGCTTCTATTCCACCACAATGGAATGCCAGACCTTTGTCAAAATCTATCTGCAAAGGGGCTGAATTCCCGAATCCGGGCTGCACTGCTGCTACTGCGTTGGCTTTGGCCGTGGGCGCAGATCCACCGTTCGGCATGAAGCCAGGGTCGGGATCGGCACTATGGGAGATAGGCTCATGAGCACGACGACCATTTGGTGTAGCCCCTAGATTTTGGCCCAACTCCCCTATAATACCGTGCGAAAACAATCCGGGAATTACATTAATCCCCTTGGGTGTCGGTGTATCCTTTACAAGATGGGTATAAAGTTCAGATACGCGCTTTGCCCAAGCATCCGCTCTGGATCCTCCTGTACCGTATCTTGGGATATTCTTCAACATCAACCGCACAGGCTCTGAACCTTCAAAATTATTTTCCAGCTGCCGTGCAAGTTCACTCCATGTCAGACGCTTTTCATTCACAACCCTTTGCTCAATGGCTGCAAAGGAGTCTGCTACCGTGGCAAGCCCCACGCCATCACAGGTCATATTGTACAGATCCACACCTCCGGCAGACATATCCAGGCCTCTCTCCACAGGACCGTGGGAGAAGAGGTTGAGAACAATCTCCGGTGAGTTGGCGGCTTTGTATTCCAAATGCCAGTCAAATCCTCTTTTGATGGTGTCTATACAAATACTCAAATGGTATACATAGCGCTCCCAGAGCTTTTGCATTCGATCAAAGGATCCAGTCTCTTCTGCAATGTCCTTAAACGCATGCAGGAATGGGGATACCATACACAGTCTGGCAATATCCTGCAGGCAGTATTCAACCCCGGGTAAAGCCGTCCAATTGCAGCCGACTTTGGCTCTCATCCGGGCAAGCTGAATAGGCACGCCATTTCTCATATATCCCTCATCCAAGCCCTTTGCGCAGGAATAACTGACACCGGTACCGTCTTCGAATAAATAGGTGATTGCTTTTCTTAAAAGCATCGGATCAAGTCCGTCATGTACCCTGATCGCCAAATTCGCAGGAATTTTCAATTGATGGGACGCTTCCAGAATGAGGAAGGATACATGGCTGGTCAGATCATGACCGTCCGGTGCCGGGCCTCCGATCTGTGAGTAATGGGTATCATTGAAAAACAGGCTGGCAATATGCCAGATCACTGTTTCGTCATCTTCCAGTCCTGCCGCTCTGTCTGTTTCATAATAGGGCCTTAGCAGTTCATCAAGCTGTCCAAGGGCACCACCGTGCCACCACATCCTATCCACCGACTGAAACCAGATCAAAAACTGGCAGGCCTCCCGCAGCGTCCTCGGGGCGCCGTTGACCAACCATTCATTCATATCTGCAATCTCCAGAAGGTTTTCCTTGATATCTGAATCCTGCTCGTGCGCCGCCATTTCTCTTGCTTTGTCCACATGCCTTCGTATCCAGGCCTGTACACCAAGGACAAATGCTTCCTCCCCATCATAAAAGGAAGTGTTAGCCTGAGAATTCAATCTACGAAAGTATCTGATTTTCTCAAGGAGTCCTCCCCAACCTAGCTGGAGACCGATCCGCATGTCAGGTCCCATATGGTTCATTCCATCGAATCCACTCCAAATAATATTATACTCCTTGTGAAGTGAATACAGGTGTACCGGTCTGTCTTCCGGCTTCCAGCCGCCTACTCCCGGCACGGATGCGCTCACAAAAGCTCCCGCAAGAGAGCTCATGGGATGAATATAGACAGGATGGACTTCCAGCCACGCCTTAAAGTTTTCACCAATACATTTCATGCCATAGCAGCCGCCGGAGGGATGATTGGATTTTGGGGTAAACGGAATAGGATCCGACCAGGGAATAGAACCCAGGTCATCTAAATCAATGAAACCCCCTTCCTTTATTTTTATCGCCGTATGTTGCAGTTTTGTTTGCCGCAAGGCATCAATCTTTTTTTGACAGTATGAATCTGTTGCATTTTTTTGAAACATACACTTCTCCCCATTCCCATGATAATTTATTGTCTTTCAAGCGATTTTAATCTGCAGTCCCCTCAGATTAAACATTTCTTTGATATGGCACATTTCCTGACTTGACGGAGGTTCCATCAACCTGGTAGCACTCATTCGTCCAAGTCCTTCGTATTTCATTTCGCCAAGTTTATGAAAAGGAATAAGCACAGCGTCCTTAAAATCAAATTTTACCAGGAATTCAGATATTCCCGTTATGTTTTCTTCTGAATCATTGTAGCCTAGAATTACAGGTACCCGGACCTGTACATGTTTGTTGCCTCCCGATAATACCTTTAAATTCTCAAGTATGAGTTCATTTCTTACTCCTGTTAATTCACAATGTTTTTCCGGGTCGATATTTTTTATATCAAACAAAACCATGTCTGCGTATTCTACCACATGCTTGAAAATCACAGGCGCAGCATGGCCACATGTATCAATTGCTGTATGTAAACCTCTTTTTTTACATTCTTTAAGTAGCGCTGTTGTAAACTTCGACTGTAAAAGAGGTTCTCCCCCGGATACAGTTATTCCACCTCCCGAGTTTTCATAAAACTGCCTGTCTTTCTCCAACTCTTCCATCACTTCAAATAAGCTCACTTTCTTCCCTGCGATCCTCAACGCTCCTGCATTGCATACTTTAGCACAACGCCCGCATTCATTACATTTTTCTCTTTTTATCATGCACTTTCTTTCCAGTATCTGCAGAGCGTTTTTCTGACATACGGCTACACAGCTTCCGCAT
>CAYSLW010000102.1:0-7327 GCA_964431955.1 uncultured Candidatus Methanoperedens sp.
CGCACCTATGCTGATGCAGCTCTCCTTTTCATTGAAGGTTCTTATGATCCTCTCCGCTGTGCTTCTCAGTACCCCTTTCAGGCTGCTTCCTGGAATATATGGCTCATACATATGTGTTTTAGCATCGTATGTCTGGAGCACAGGCGCGGCAGATATGGAGTAAGCAGCCGCATTCTGACCCCCGCCTATCCGAAGCGGTGTCTCAAGTTCAAGCGCTGCGGTGACAGTCCAGCGATTCTTGAACACATCAAAATCAAGATCAGGCATAAACCTCAAACCCCTGGTTTTATTGACTTAAGATATGCGCTCCAGCTTACGATTGACTGCTCTTTTAACGTTTCAAACTCCGCTTTTCCAGATGAATATACCGTGCCATCATAATTCCCTGATAGATAATCTTTAGCTGTGATCAATTTGACAGTATCGATCCCTATATTCACCTGCCCGAAGCCTCTTGAAGTGGCATGACCTATTCCGCCTGAGCAGGAATTGAAGAACTCTATCAGGCTTAAAAATGCGCCAAGCTTTGCGTTGATATTCTCCGAGATATCAGGATTCTCGATTACCACATCCCCGTAGAACTCCGTACCCTGCGGGACAGCCTCTAAGTCGTATTTGGCGCCGCCTTTTGCTTTTCTTGTCTTTCTCTCTATAGCAACACCGTCTCTTATCACTGTTTTCGTGCTGTTCGCTGTAGCATCTTTAATTCTCACAGAACCTGCAAGCAGAGCGCCCCCGAAGAGCATGCAGACCGGACATGGATCAAGGTTTTCTCTTACAATTACTCCTTTTTTCTTACTCTTGCATACATCCGGAACTGTGCATGCATCAATATTAAGCCCTTTCACCAGGCGCTCCATTTCAGTGCGCAGGACACCTTTCAGACTGCTTCCCGGAATGATCGGATAATCTTTTTCATTTTTCAAAACAGGGCTATCCACCTCAGCAGGCGCTGTAGATCCATGCCCGCCTATATGCAAATCAGATATCGTTCTTATTTTGTACTGGATCAGCACACGACTTTCAAGTTTCTCGAACATGATCATCTCCTCCCATACGGTTTGGATTCACGCGAAGTCTGCTTCCATTTCAGGATTTCAGAGACTATCTTATCTGTGCTGTCAGCAGCCCCTATGATATTGAGTTCTGCTCCCAACATGGTTTGAAGCCTTCGTTTTATCTCGTTATTATCGCCCTTAGACGCTGTAAAGATCGTGCATACTGCATCTACATTCCAGTTCGTATAACCGAGAAGATATTTGATAGTCTCTTTTGCTCTTTCTGCATTTTTTTCCTTGGACTGGATGCCTATTACTTTATTGAGGAGAAGATCAAGGAACGGCTGCATGATTATATCATCCCTTCCGCCTTTCTCTGCACGGGGCAAGAAATAAGAAGCCGTCTTGACAAAATGCGTGATACCGGCGGATGCATCCTCCATCTCCCTTAAAGATTCTGGCAGGTTCTTCAATTTGCTCCTTGATTGTATCTCGAATTTCCCATTACTCTTAAGTTCAGGTGCCGGGATCTTTACCAGCAATTCATATGAACTTAACACGATTTCCTTTAAATCATCTTTTGAAAACTCCATATTATCTCCTCCTGTCTTGATATCTCTCTCTTTGTTCACTTTTTCTCGGTGATTGGTCAGTAACGCCCTTTGAAAGTGCGGTCAAATGGTCGATTATCTTTTGAGTATTTTTCACTTTTTCGCAATCAAGTATGAGTTTTATCTTATTGATATCTAACTTGCACTGCTCCATGATCTTAATATTCCATATCAGATACTGGGAAAATCTCATTCGTTGTGCAGGTGCCAGCTTCTTGAATTCATCTTTTATGCATCTGCCTATATTTTCGTTCAATTCTTTCATCTTTTGCAGTTCCCGACCGATTTCCTGCGGTCTCTGTCCTCGTGAGGGTTGAGGCGTATATTTTTTAATATGAGCTTCAAGGTCGTTATCAAAATTCCGTGATTTTGCAAGTTCAAAAAATCCCCTTATTTGCTTATTTGAGTAAGCCTCATATTTCCTATCTTTGAACATCATCGACTGCGCCGCTATCTCCCATGCGTCCTGATTTATTACATCAAATTCTGTCATGCCACATCTCCCGTTATATAGACATCCCCATAACCGCAATTTGTCATCTCACCGATCCCATAAACCTCAAGCGCCGAAAGTGCCTGTGCATCTCCCGATATCCCGACGCAGCTTCCCGATGCGATACATGGTATAAGAGACGAGAGAGAATTCTGGTTCTTAAGAGACCATCCTCTTGCTATGCTCCTGGCTATTCTTGCATTGTCCCGAACAATATCGATCTTCCCTTTTATCCCCATCGAATTCAGGGTCATTTCAGCATATTTCTTGAATGTATCATCAAAACCAATGACAGAGTCTTCCCCATTCCTGAGCACCATCTGGGAATTAGCAACAAGAAGCTTTTTACCAATTGCTGATATCTCATCAGCACGCTTCTGCATTTTCCCCCCCAGGTCTTGTTTTCCGGCAAGATCGAATCTCACGCTGCCGTACCCTCTTGACCTGAAACCTCCTATACCGTAGAAAGTCCCTGCATTCTTGAGAGATTCAATTATCCTGTCTGAAAACTCATCATTCACAAGGAACCTGAACCCGAACCTTGCCCCCTGGGATATGCTTTCAATATGATATGGTGAAAGATCCGAACCTTCAGGCATGCTTGCATGTCCTGTTCGCGTTATCGGGCATTTTGTCTCTATCTGCATCGAGGGAGGTTTCTCCCGCTTTAATCTCCTTTCCTTTATGGAATCAAACGACATCAATCCGGAATATTTCGCTCCTTCCTGAAGGCAAGGGAGATTGTTTTCTATGTTCTTGCACTCGTTTTCACCTTTTTCGAACAGTGTATCACACTTCTTGCACCACCTGAAAAGAAGAGGAGATGCAACGGTCGTTCCATCATTTACCACAGGATAAGCGTTCTTAAAGAATATTCCCATCTTTGAAAAATCCATTTCTTCATTTATCCCTGTCGCTTCAAAAAGCTGCCTGTCGTTCTTGTATAGATAATAACCAAGCATTCCCCTTATTGTTCTTCCCGGAATGTGTTCAAGCGTCTTGATAAATGTACCTTTAGACCTCCCGCTTCCGATATGAATAGGAGAAAGCGCAGTTATGAATCCTCCAAGTTCTATCATTATCTAACCTCCAGATACTCATCCTGAGATATTTCAGATATTTTCAGTTCCTTAATTCCGCCAAGTCCCCTCGAACGATCTTTTCCAATACCATAGTGCGCCATTGAATGGATGCTCGCCTTGAGAAGCTTATCTTCTGAATCCGTAAGCGTTTCTCTGATTATCACAAATCCTGTGAACTCTGTTTTTGACGGGACAGATTGCATATTGAAAAGAGCGTAGTCCATTTTTGTTTGAGTCTCTCTCATAATAGAAACATGCATCCTTGAGACTGCCGTGACCTCATTTTTCGTCATGAAGTCAGTAATTCGTATCTTTCCTTCCCTGTAATCCCCGCCGCCTTCTGTATTTGGCACTCCGAAAACGCGGCAGACATCGCATCTGAACCCTCCACCTTTTACTTCATCGCACAGCATGATATTGGGGTTGCCTGTTATATAGCAGGGAATATTCTCAGTGCTCCTCAGCAATCGCTCCGCTTCAGTCCTCATGATCCCTTTAATGTGTGTGGCAGGGATGTACGGTTCATCTTTGGAATTTCTCAAGAAATCAACAAGCGAACCCTTCGATTCTCCTGTTGTATGAAAGTCATTTTTCAATGACAGAGATATCTTCAAGATTTTCATGTTTCCTCCCTTATATGCCACAATTGAGGAATGATCATCTTTGCTGACCTGAGCAATCTTTCATTTCCCATAACCTGCACCATCCATTCGCAGTCATCCAGCCATTCCGAAGGAGTAGTCTGTTTTCTTGAGCCGGAAGAATAGATCGATTTAACAAAATTCAATCGTTCCTGTTCTGTTTTACCGCATGTTATGAGGCTTGAAATCTTGGAGCGGTTCTGTTTATCAAGACTTTTTGATATGAGGTTATTCAGGATCATCAGGTATTTATCATCATCTGGAAGAATGAAACAAATATTATCCTCAGACGGCATGGCGCCGCTCACAGCGGTAAATGCCATCGTACCAGCCGGAAGTTGGATAAGATTTAAATTGTCAGTCTTTGTCCTCTTCCTGAATTCCTTCTTGGCGATCTTTTCCATTTTTCTTGCTGTTTCAAGCAGGAAATAAATGGGAAATTTAGCATCTGCTATCGCAATTCCGCATGAAATGGTAACAGTTGGATTCTCATACGATTTTCCATTGAAGAATTTCTTAGAAAATAAAAATCTATGATAAATGTTCCTTATGAGCAATTCACAGAATTTGATCGCGCCCTTCCCGTTGATGATCAAGAGGATGTCGTCACCACCCACATATATCGGGTCGATCCCTGCAAATCCCATATTTTCCATCAAGTGCCTTGTATCTTTATCCTCGATGAATTTTCTAATAGTATCGTTTATTTCCTTTTTGAAATTGGCATCAAATGTCTCGCTCTTGTAGTTATACTCTGCCGGGGTCAGGGTCTGCATAAATATGCGCCCCATCATATTGCCATCGATAGCGACGACTGCAATGGAGTCACCAATTTCCTGAAGCTGCGAGGGTGCAATCAGATCATATTTTCTTAATAGATCGTTATCCAGATACGGATTTGTATATTTTTGTGCTCTGCCGCGATATATCTTTTCAGCACAAACTTTGCACATCGATTCATTATTGAAAACCCCGATCGCTTTTCTCTTGAAACATAGCGGACAGACATCATCCCTTTTTGAAGGATGAATTATCTGATTTGTGCTGGCAGAATTCTTTTCTTTGTCGATCTCATCCTGTATTTTGCCAAGTACATCATGAAATTTAGTCAGCTCTTTAAGTTGAAAAACACTTACCGCAACTGCTGCATTTAATCCCCCATAGGATATTTTCCTGATCCCATCATTTATCTCTTTCTTCAGTTCCTGCTGAATTTCATTATCCGAAGGCACGAACGCAAGAAGATTTCCGCCTCCTTTGAAAAGAACAGCTTCAGGGCAAACTTCCTTCGATATTATCTGAAATGCTCTTTCCAGTGAATCTTCAACTATCGCGCTTCCCCCTCTTAGCATCGGGAGTTTATCTGCTTCATTGATGTATTCCTGTATCTGCATAATGTCAAGCGCCAGTAGTCCGATCGCTCCAGAGATATGCGCTTCGGATCCAGTATAGTGAATTGTTCCGCCGCTGACTATGGAATCCTTGAAAAGCATCAGGGTATCATCTGAAGACTTTGGCTTCACATTTCTTTGGGCAGTCCCTTTATACCCTATTATCTCCATGGGCTGTCCATCAAGACACTGCATATCCCCGGCATCAAAATTGATCTCATGAGGAAATATCCGATCTAATGATCTGACATTTACTCTGGAACCATCGAAAGTGCATTCAACATCATATATCCTGTCAGCGCCGGAGGCGATCATATCAGCCGTTCCGATTATTTTTTCCAGTACGGTCTCCCTGTCCCTTGAGTGGTGCTTCGCAGCCATTTTTGGAAGGATCTTTTTTAGCTCATATTTTAAAACAATATCAGGCTGCGCTTTTTCAAGGATATGACCCAATATCTCCTCGGTTTGTGATGTATGAAAATGGAATGGCACACCCTTCTTCTGGGAAGTGAAGGATCTTGGTTTGCCAATATCATGAAATAGAGACCCGATTCTTATCAGTGCTTTGAAATCCCTGTCAGTATAATTAACAGCGTCATTTACTCCATATTGTTCGAGGCATTTCTTTTTGAAATCAGGCATCATGTCGGCCTTCTGCGCCGCGAGACAAACGGCGATTCCTGCTGTATTCTTTGAATGATGGAAAAGCGAACAGACGGGGAGGCGGGAATCTGAACATATATTTTCATAAAAATTCGACTCTTTTAAGATCTCATAGACATTATTCGCAATATCTTCAAGAGTATTGCCTTTAAACCCCTTGATTATATTTCCAACAAGATCATCAAGTTTTTTATCACTCTCACCTGGATAAGAAATATCATGGCTTTTTTTCGTGAACCAGTCTACAACGCCTATTTTCTCCATTTCAAGCCTCCGTATTTAACATAAATCCACCGAACCCGTAAGTAGTATGCTTTCCTATCTGAAGAGCTTCACCGATTTTCAAAACCTCACCCGCCTTTGAAGGAACAGATGATGTATCGAATTTAATCCAACCTGTACTGCCCTCAAGTGATATCGATCTATCTTCCATTGTAGTATGAATATGCTTCATTGTCTTGACATCAAAATCCAGTATCGGAACTTCAGCATTCAGCAATTCTTCAGATATTTTATAAGGATAAACATCAGGATCATAATATTTTGTTATTCGGTTATACGACCTAACAGAAGAAGCAAGCAGCGAACTGAAAGATGGGATTACTTCAGTCCTTCTGTTGCGAAGCAGGTGTACAGGCGAGACAAAGGCGACAATGGTGCTACTTGATAGCTTTATATTTGGTATCTCAATATTTTTTGCTTCCAATGACTCTATGGAATACTTTAAACCCCCGAAATGCTTGGAACTCGCCTTATCCTTAATATCAGAAAGAATCTTCGGTGCATACTTTTTTCTATCACCGTATATTTTTATAAAATTCCTGATAAGGTCGCCACTCTTAAATGACAGAATCGAGTAAGGTTTGATATCCGTTTTTTCCTTGAAAACCATAAAATATGGACAGGAATTTGTTTCAGAGCACCCATTGCAGGGTTTTCCTGGGTTGCATTTCAAGATAAAACCCAGCCAACCCCTGAAAATCGAGCCTGTGAATTCGTCTCTGAGATGCCCATTTGTTTTGATATCCATCATAATCAAGGTGGATTTCATTTTTAAGAACTCCAAACAGTTAATCGATTGGATAAATAAGTATATAACGTTTATTAATTTATTCGAATTTTCCTTGTCAAAAAAAAATTTCCTCTTCTATGAAGTATGTCCAGCGCTGTTTGTCCCGGAAAAGCTTTGGCGAAAAGCTTCTGGTATCTTTCAAGCCTTTCAGGGTCGTCCCAGAGCCCGCCAATCTTCTGTCTTTTTCCCATATTTTACCTGATATTTTATGATTACGACCTTATGTGACTTATTTATTAGCATGTACCTGGTGCTTACAATCAACAAATCTGCGTTCATCGGCGTTATGCCCGCCGTGATGCATAGACACGTATGCCCGCAGGCATACGTGGATGCGCCCTCCCGAGGCGCGACTCGGGGCGTTCATAAACCGAGA
>CAYSLW010000103.1:0-7296 GCA_964431955.1 uncultured Candidatus Methanoperedens sp.
AATTTATCCGAACCACTTTCAATGAATATTCAATTCGAAAATCAACATTATATTGTTTCTCATGATGATTTAGGATTATTGTCAGTAAGTAGTTCACTTGATAGAGCAATCAGTGAGATTCAAGAAGAATTTTCTGAACTCTGGGAAGAATATGTAACTTCTCCAGAGGAGGAACTCACTGAAGATGCTAAAGAATTTAGAGCTAAATTGAAAGGGCTCGTTGAATGACTGTCTTTAAGGCCAGAGATATTTGTTCGGCTCTTAAAAAGAAAGGATTTGTAGAAGATCCTTCAAGTGATCATATTCGTTATACTTTGTATGTTAATGGAAAAAAGACACGTATATTTACTTTTATAAGCCATGATTTTAGGGAGTATGGGGAAAAGTTAATCAGCGAAGTGAAAAAACAATTGCGCTTACAATCTAAAAATGAGCTTCAAGACTTCATCAAATGCCCAATGACCGGAGAAGAATATACGAAGCTACTAATTGAGCGAGACCACATTTCACTAATCAAATAGATTTAATACCCCCTAATCATCTTATATTAGAAATAGAGCTTATAGGATGCGTTTATAAGCGATGATTTTGTAGATAGTCAAAACCACCTCTTTTCCGTCCCAGCATACTATTGCGTGCCCCCTCATTCATTCCAAGTTCGAACAACAAATAAACGATAGAACCTCATGCACCCTCCGTCTGATGCCCCGCAATTCCATTGCGGGGTCGTGTCACTTTTAAGCTTTGAAAATCCCCTTGCCAGATTTCCCGAAATGCTCATATCCCCGTGCTTTCAGTTCTTCAAGCTTGCCCGCTCTTTCAATTAACACTCCCTCTTTAACAACTTCCCCGATAACAGTCAGAGGACAGGCTTTTCTTGCCCTCTCAATCTTATCCGGCGCCACCGTGAACAACAGCTCAAAATCCCCGCCTGTATAAACAACCGCTTTTAGCAGTTCCTCGCCTTTCAATAACCTTTTAACACCGGGCAGCACAGGCAACTTGCTCTCGTATATCTTAAAACCCACACCGCTTGCTTTGCTCATGTCATGAAGCGAAAGCGCAAGCCCGTCACTGATATCCATCATAGACGATACTGCGCGGCTCTCTGCAAGCGCCATGCCTTCATTTATCCTGGGCATAGGTTCGAACAGCGCCTTCAATATCTCCTCACTGACCTGTATTTTCTTACTCAAAGCAAGTAATGCTGCGCCTGCCGTACCAAGATGTCCTGTCACACACACGAGGTCTCCTTCCTTTGCCCCGCTTCTGCGAATTAACAATTCCTTTTTTATAAGCCCAAGCGCAGTTCCTGCCATCGTAAGTTCATCGTGCGAATCCGTATCCCCTCCTGTTATCTGCGTCCCATACTTTGAAGCGCATTCATCCATGCCTTTGATGATTTCCTCTATGAAATCAAGTTCTGCATCCGGCGGGATACCCATTGCCATTAATACACCAAGAGGCTTTGCGCCTTTTGAAGCAAGATCGCTAAGATTTACAGCAACCGACATCCATCCAATCTGCCAGCCCGTCATCTGGAACGGAAAATCCGTTTTCCGGTGAAGCATATCAGTGGTGACGAGAAGATAATCCTTGCCACCAATATCCAGCACTGCACAGTCGTCCTCACCCGCCCCTACTATAACATTATTTCCTGGTCTTGCAAGTAATTTTGCGATATGTGCTATCAATGCCCGCTCGTTAAATTCGCCAACTTTCATTTAAGCAATGATTTACTTCAGCCTCTATAGAACTTTTCTATACTGGACTTCTTTGCGCACTTTGCGTTTCTGCGTGAGAGGTCGATATTTACTCAATGTGTCAGCAACTTTGCACCATGTTTATTAATAACAAGGAACCAGTAAACTGCAATGAACAGTGTACCGGGCGATGAAGAGCAGCCTCTGGTGGAGCATGTCAAAGAACTGCGTTCAAGAATGATAATTGCTGCCGTTCCAATTACAATCGCTACAGCGATTGCCCTTCTTTTCTCAGGCGAACTGCTTCAGGTGATATGGAAACAAACAGTTCCTGTGCCCATGACCATATATTCACCGATGGAACTTATTATCACAAAACTCACGCTATCGCTAATGGTCGCGCTTTTTATAGGGATACCGCTCGTGGTCTATGAAGGGTTCATGTTCGTAGGTAAAGGACTTTATGCGAATGAAAAACTTTTTTTCCTGAAGATTGTGCCTTTTTCTTTTATCCTGTTCTTAGCCGGGGCATCGCTTGCCTATTTTGTGGCTGTGCCTCTTGTATTCAAATACACGATACTTTATTCAATTGATGTAGCTAACCCGCAGATCTCAGTTATAAAGACTGTTTACACTATAATAACGCTCCTGCTTGGCTTTGGACTTGTTTTCCAGTTCCCGCTCCTTCTGATATTTGCCATTAAGATGGGTCTTTTGAAACTGGAGTACCTGAGAGGAAAACGAAAGATAATATACGGTGCCCTTCTTGCATTTGCATTACTCGTTTCCCCTGACCCTTCAGCAATTTCAGAATTGATAGTAGCTGCAGTTCTTGTGGTTTTATTTGAATTCAGCCTTATAATAGCTAAATATTTTTGAATTAATTTATATGTCATGCAAATTTAGATATTTATTATATATTTCCAGATGAAATCAGGGTACGTTATTCAAATCACTATCACAGAAAGTAAATAAATGGTTTGAAAAACAACATTTACCAGCATGATGATTTGCACAACCGTATAGCATAGACTGAATTTTTTATTTGATTTTACATGATGAGTATGATTAGCATTATTTAATTTTTCCAAAAGAAATAAAGGGGTTAATATTATAGAAGTTGGTTTTATCTCTAAAATACGTAAACCTTATGAGTACTTAAAAAGAATTATGGTAAAACGTGATAGAAAAAACCATTGCAGGATTGAATGTCGGAGACAATCATCCTGTACGAGTAATGGGCGTAATAAATCTAAGCAGGGAGTCTTTTTATAAGGGTTCCGTGGTTTCTGCTGATTCTGTTCTGGACGCAGCCCTTAAAATGGTCGAGGAAGGCGCGGATTTGATCGATGTGGGTGCACGTTCCACATGGCAACTCGCTGCGAAAATCTCAAAAGAAGAGGAGCGAATGCGCCTCATACCTGCCATAAAAACTCTGGCAGATATTACAGTCCCCATATCCGTGGATACCATGTATGCTGACATAGCCGGGGAAGCACTCGATGCCGGCGCACAGATTATCAACGATGTAAGCGGTTTTACGAGAGATTCCAGAATGGTAGAGGTGGCGAAAGAATGCGAATGCCCTGTTATACTGATGGCAAGCAATGATGTTCCAGGCGACCCCGTAGGCATGGATGCAATAATGGATTCACTTGCGAGAATAATAATTCAGGCAGAAGGGAGGGGAATAGCTCCTGACAACATCATAATAGACCCTGGCATCGGAAGATGGACGCCCCAAAAACTCCCCATGTACGACTATGAGACTATAGACAATATCCAGAGGCTTCGTATTTTTGGAAAACCTATACTTGCTGCAATATCCAGGAAGTCCTTTATCGGTGAGACGCTAAACTGTCCCGCAGGCGAGAGACTTTATGGAAGCCTTGCAGCCACTGCGATTGCGGTGCGAAACGGAGCCCACATTATCAGGACTCACGATGTTGCGCCAACTGTGGATGCTGTGAGAGTTGCGCAGAATGCAAGAGCAAGGATACCAATGATTAGGTCTGGAGATTACGAAGCCGAACTGCTTGACATAAGAAACCAGGAAGATGCCGCAAGATTGATACACTCGATTGGGGCTACGAAAGCAGGAAGTCAGGTCATGAAGAATAAGGCAGTTTTTTTAAATATCCTGGTAAAGAACATAACCACGACCGAAGCATTGATAATAAAACAGGAAATGCTTGCGAGGGGAGGAGATGCAGCCCTTCCCCGTGAGGCTGTATCCCACGAGATGGAAAAAGTAAATCTGATTGTTTTCGGCACACAGCTTCAGGTTGAACGTCTCATAAAGAAAATAAAGCACCAGGTGAGAGAGCTGCCTTTGATTGCAGATATGCTTACCGAGTTAATAAACAAGAAAAACGATGCTACTTTCAGACATTCGAGATAAAAATGATAATATCAAGGCAAAAAGAATTTAAAGACATCCTGCGGGCGCTGAAAGAGAAGGACATTTTCATAATCGGCTGCGGGAAATGTGCAACCAAGCTTCGTGTGGGCGGCGAACCAGAAGCGCTCGAAATGGAGAAAAAACTAAAGAGAGTGGGTAAAAACATCACGGGATGGACGGTTTTAAGTTCTGCATGCTACATACCATCATGGGAAGATGTGGTAGCTCAAAATCCTGGGATCGAACAGTCCGATGCTCTGCTTGTCATGTCATGCGGCGGGGGTGTATCCGTAATTTCAAGATTTGGGGATATAGTTTATCCTGCTCTTGATACCGAATCCCTTGGTAGCATGTGCTGTGAAGAAATAATGAAGGAACAGTGCAGTATGTGCGGGGAATGTATAGTCTGGGTTTATGGAGGTTTATGTCCTCTCTCCCAGTGTGCCAAGGGCTTGCTGAACGGACCCTGCGGAGGTGCGGTGGAAGGTAAATGTGAAGTAGAGGAACGCGAATGTGTCTGGGATGCGATATATGAGCAAATGTCGAAGCTTGGGAAGCTGGAATATCTTGAGATTATACACGAGCCCAGGGATCACACAAAAAAATTTGGGGGGCAGAAGTCTTGAGTTTCAGCGATAAATTGCTCTCCAATAAATTCGTAATTACAGCAGAGATAAGTCCGCCAAAAGGTACTGATATAAGAGGAATGTTAAAAGACGCAAGCCTGGTAAAAGACATTGCGGATGCTATAAATATCACTGATAACCAGCGTGCTGTGATGAGAATGAGCCCTGCGGCAGCATGCAGCATCCTCCAGCGCGAAGGATACGAAACCATAATGCACATGACCTGCAGGGACAGGAACAGGCTTGCACTCCAGTCAGAACTCCTGGGAGCGTCAGCATTGGGAATACATAATATACTGGTAATGTCAGGAGATTATCCTACAAGGGGCGACCATGAAGGTGCAAAACCTGTATATGATATGGATTCGGTGCAGCTTCTTGGGTTGATTCAAAAGTTAAACAAAGGATTTGATTTTTCGGGCAATAGATTAACAGGTAGGACGGATTTCTGCGGAGGCGCAGTGACGAACACTGAAGTAAACCAACCTGCGCTTATCAAGCTTCAAAAAAAAATAAAGATGGGTGCAAGGTTTATCCAGACGCAGGCGGTTTTTGATACGGATAGTTTTTCAGGATTTATGAATAAAATTGAATTTAAAAAAGTGAAAATAATCGCAGGAATAATACCGCTAATCTCAGAAAAAAATGCAAGGTTTCTTAATAAAAATATCGCAGGTATCAAAATCCCTGAAGATATAATCAACAGGATGCGAACTGCAAGAAATCCCGAAGCTCTGGGGATGGACCGGGCGGCAGAGTTGATTAAAGAATTACGGGGTATGTGCGGGGGCGTACATATTATGCCCATCGGAAGCCATGAAAATACAAGAGAGATGCTTGAAATGGCAGGCATGATATGAAAACGCTGGTTGAACAGGCAAAGGACGGAAACATAACGAAACAGATAGAGGCGGTTGCGGAAGCCGAGAATGTTGATATCCCGGTGCTGCTGGAGAGGATTGCAATGGGAAGTGTGGTCATTATGAACAGGGGAGAAAGCTCGGTTGGCATAGGCTTTGGTATTGCAACAAAAGTGAACGTCAATATAGGCACATCATCTTTAAAAATCAACCCTGACGAAGAAGTAAAGAAGGCTCTCATTGCGGAAAAATACGGCGCTGATACCATAACCGACCTTTCGATGGGGGGGAACATCACCGAAATAAGGCGAAGGATATTTGAAAATACCACGATTCCCATCACCACGGTTCCCATCTATCAGACCGCCGCTGAAAAGGGTCTTCCGAATATGAATGAGGATGACATTATCAAGAATATAAAAAAACAGGCAGAAGGGGGCATGAGTTCTTTTGTGCTCCACTGTATCGATAGTAAAACGCTGGGCATGCTGAAAAAAGGTAATAGGATAATGGATGTGGTATCCAAAGGCGGGTCGATAACATGCGCTTATATGATGCTCAACATGTCCGAAAACCCGTTCATCGAAAATTTTGACGGTATTTTAAAAATATTGAAAAAATATGATATCGTCCTTTCCCTCGGAAACACGATGCGAAGCGGATGCATACATGATGCGCGGGATAAGGCGCAGCTTGAGGAAATAAGGCTGAACGTGGAGCTTGCAAAACGGGCGCATGAGAAAGGGGTGCAGGCGATTATTGAAGGGATGGGCGGGCATGTACGCGCCGACAGAATAGCCGGGTATGTCAGGTTCCATAAACGCCAGTCGGATTTTCCGCTTTTTGTCGCGGGTCCCCTGCCCACGGACGTGGCGGTAGGATACGACCATATTGCCGGGGCTGTTGGCGCAAGCATCGCAAGCGGAGCCGGGGCGGATTACCTGTGTTATATCACGCCGTCTGAACATCTTGGGCTTCCCGGTACCGAGCAGGTAAGGGAAGGGCTTGTTGCTTTTAAGATCGCAGCGCATATAGGGGATTCTATAAAATACGGGTTAAACGAAAAGGATAGGAAACTTGCGGAAAAAAGGGCAGAGCTTGACTGGGAAGGGCAGTTGAGCTACGCTATCGACGGCGAGAGGGCAAGGGCGCTGGCGCCTGAAGAGGGACCGTGCACAATGTGCGGGGATTTCTGTGCCATAAAAATAATGAAGGAGTTTAGATAGTATTAACGATACGCAATACATAAAAATCTTTATCACCGCAAAGAACGCAAAGGACGCAAAGAATGGATGAGAATAAATTATCAAATAAGATAGTCGGAGCAGCGATAGAGGTACATAGATCGCTGGGGCCCGGATTGCTGGAGTCCGCATACGAAGAATGCCTTTGCCATGAATTGTCTTTAAACCAAATTCCTTTCGAAAGACAGGCACTGCTACCGGTTGTTTATAAAGGAAATCGACTGGATTGCGGGTATCGTGTCGATATAATCGTGGATAAAAAGGTAATACTTGAATTAAAATCAGTGGCTGAGATACAACCAATACACAAAGCTCAGTTGCTAACTTATTTGAAATTGTCTGGATTAAAGCTGGGTCTATTGCTGAACTTTAATGTAGTTAAAGATTGCTGGAAAACTGATCTTAATGTCCAGAAACTTTTTGGGGCTATCCATGAATGGATCAGACTTAAATCACCACAAA
>CAYSLW010000104.1:0-7290 GCA_964431955.1 uncultured Candidatus Methanoperedens sp.
TCTGCCCCTTTAAATATCCAACACAAAGGATTATGTTTTTAAATCCCTGCTTTGTAAGACTATCTATTAAAATATCCAGGAATGTTTTCTCCCCTATTTTTGCCAATACTTTAGGACGATCTGAAACAACTGGCTTTAATCTCGTGCCAAGCCCGCCGCAGAGAATTACAACATCAATTTCTTTTAAATCTGCTGTCATTTCACCAAACCATTAAAAATTATTTTGTGGCGCATAATAGATTATCTGGCTGCCTAAATTTTCGAACTTAAAGGGAACATATAATAAATTTTTTAATCTATCTTTCACTTCAGGCTGGAACTCTGGTTCCACAAAAAACATGATAAAACCTCCACCCCCTGCTCCTAACAACTTTCCACCCAGCGCGCCTGCATTTAGAGCTTCTTCATAAATCTCATCGATTTGATGATTTGAAATCTTATCCGTTAAACTCCGTTTAATCATCCAGCTCTCATGAAGGAGCTTTCCAAAATCCGTTATATCAGAGTCTTCACCATTGAGAATATCTATAGCTTTCTCCACCATTTCCCTCATTCTGGTTAGCTCGTTTATCTTGCCAGGTGTTTTTTCTATCTGTTCTCCGGCAATCTCAGAAGCAGTCCTGGATAAACCAGTATAAAATAACATCAGATTATCCTGAAGAAGCTGACATTTTTTTGAATTTAGGGTAATTGGTTGAACCCTTATTTCCTGGTCTCCTCCAAACTCTATTTTATTGAATCCTCCAAAGGCTGCTGTTGTTTGATCCTGCGACCCTACATTTTCTTTGATTCTATCCTGCTCAATTTGTATGGCTTCTAACGCGAGCTGTCTTTTAGTTACCATTTTGCCTTTTAAAGCATAAAGCGCATTTAGCAAGCCTACGGTGAATGCCGAACTTGAACCAAGACCGGTTCTTGCAGGTAAATCGGCGTCGTGATGTATCTCAACTCCGTGGTCTATCCCCATAAAATTTAGAGTTTCTTTGACCGATGGATGCTGTATTTCAGAAATATTTTGAGTCTGCTCCGTCTTGGAATAGACTACGCGGTATTTATGTTCGAAGAACGGTGGAAGATATCGGCAGGTGATATAACAGAACTTATTAATCGAAGTAGCAAGCACGGCTCCTCCATGTTCTCTATACCACACTGGATAATCTGTTCCCCCTCCAAAAAAGGATATCCGAAACGGCGTTCGACTTATAATCATGTTTTACCTCTCCTCAAACTTTCTGTGAATTTCATGTTTAAGCATCTCTTTAATATGCTCTACAACTTTTTCTCCAAACTTATCCCTTATCATTTCCATGTACATGGGGTTGCTGAAATACTCCTTAAACGCATTATCCCGAAAGCGTAGAACTTCTGCTGCAGACAGATATTTGGTTGGCATAGGCAATGTTTCCTCCCCGTACTGCGAATAACCATGCCACTTTTCCGGCAGTTTTATTCCCTTTTGGAGAGCTTCGTAATATAGCTGGGAGCCCGGATACGCCATGGCAGTGTAAAAATTTATGTACTCAAGATTTAACTCTTTCGCCAGATCCAGGGTCTCCTGCATTGTTTCCATATTATCATCCGGAAGCCCGAAAATAAAATTTCCCATGATATAAACGTCTTCTGCCCGGGTTATTTCGATGGCTTTTTTTATCATGTCCTGGCTAAATCGCTTGGTGACACCTTCACGCACATTTTTGCTCGCAGATTCAATCCCAAAAGCCACCCAGTTAATGCCTGCTTTTTTCATTTTTTTCATCAGATTCTCATTAACTGTATCGACTCTTGCATACGCCCATATATTCAATTTATATCCTCGCTGAATAATGAGGTCGCAGATACGCATGACACGGTCTTCTTTAAGCACGAACAACTCATCAAGTATCTTGATATTTTTTATCTTATAATTCTTTACGAGGAAATCAATTTCCTCTATTACCTTTTCAGGACTGCGAAATCTGATGCCAGATTTACCATACAGCGCATGAATATTACAATAGTTGCATTTGAAAGGACATCCCAGACTTGTGTAGATTACCGCGTAGTGCCCTCTCTCATCGATATGATCAAAACAATGCCAGTTATGGGCTCTGTACATATCCATGGGTAAAAGATCCCACGCTGCAAAAGGAATCTCGTCAAGATTTTTAACAGGGGGGGCTGGGGGGTTCGACATGACCATGTTATCTTTAATATACCATAGACCGTTGATTTTGTATTCTTCTGGATTTTCCTCTTCCTTTAATAAATCCAGGAGTTGAAGGATGGTATAAAATCCTTCTCCCTGGCAAACAAAATCCACATCTTCTTCCATCAGGGTACGTTCGGGAAGAGCGGATGGATGGAGCCCGCCTAAAAGGGTCTTTATTTGCGGCGATATCTTTTTCAATACTGTTAATGTTTCACCAGCGCTTGTCATCTTGGGAGTGGAAGCCGCCGAAGGATTTGACCCAAGCACAATAATAGCCGCCAGAAGAGGATTGTATTCAGCGATCCTGTGTGCGGTTTCCTCAGGTGATAGATTTTCTGCTTCCGCATCGATTATTTTAACCGAGTAGCCTTTTTCCCGGATGAATCCCGCGATCAATCCGCACCAGAGAGGCGGTTCAATTCCCGAAAGCGAAGAGCTCAATTTACCATATACTTGTTCTCTAGCGCCTGGATTTATCAATAATAGGTCCAATTCTCGCGTCATAGGAGTTTTTTAAACGTTAGCAAACTGATTTCTTTTAATAACCTGATAACCTTTTATCAATTCTGCAATGGATCGCTGTAATGAATAATTTGGCATAAATCCTGTAGCTTCAATTTTAGCATTGCTTATAACATAATCTCTTTTATCTGGATCTTCACCAATTTCTGCTTCTATAAAATAAAAGTCTGGAGTTTGTTTCTTAATCTCCTCGCAAAGCTCCCACTTGCTGATATTGGCATCGCTCAGCCCGACATTGTAGGGTTCTTCTTTCATCTGGTCAAAGTTATCAAGACAATGAATAAATGCTCTGGCTACGTCTCTTACATGTACATAGTTCCTTTTGAAGTGGGGTTCAAATAGAACTAAGAATCTATCATTGACTGCTCTGTAAGTGAAATCATTGACTAAAAGATCCAATCGCATTCGTGGACTGACCCCCATAACAGTGGCAAGTCGCAGGGTAATGCAATTGCCTGCTTCCAAAAGCAGGTTTTCTATATCTACTTTTAGACGGCCATACAGGGAAACTGGGTTCAGGGGGGTTTTTTCAGTACAGTATATGCCCTTCTGTCCTATTCCATACCCGCTGTTCGTTGTAGGAAAAATGATTCTCTGGTCTTTGCGGCGCAGGTCAAGTATCATTTTGACAGCATCAAAGTTCGTAGTTTGAGCCGCGATCGGGTCCTTCGAACAAATAGGCGCACCGGTCAGGCATGCGAGGGGGAAAATTGCATCAACTTTTTGAAGGCACTTTGAAATCAGCGCCCTGTCGCGGGAATCTCCCCGAATAATCGTTAATTTCTCATCATGGCAGCAGTCCAATAGCGAAGACTGGTTATACATAAAATTATCTACAACAATTACTTCGTATCCTTTACCAAGCAGCGCAGGAACTAATATGGATCCTATATATCCCGCTCCTCCTGTAACCAGTATTTTCATTTCAATTCTCCTTTAAAATTTCTTTAATAATTTTTATAATACTTTCTTCATCTAGATTGTTTATTTTATGTAAATAATCTCTGCTTCCGATGTCAAATACGTAAGCGTCTTTAAATCCCATTCTTTTAAATTTAATATTTGAATTTTTTCCGTCCAATACACCCGATACCAAACTATCCAGCCCACCTTTGTTTATGAAAGCCTCTTCGATGGTAATAACACACTTATATCTCTTTACTGTTTCAAAGAACTCATTCTCATTCATGGGTTTCAGCAAAAAGGCATCAATAACTCCAACATCAATATCAACTTCCGCAAGCATATTTACCACATTCACTGCTCTATGGGTCATATATCCGGTAGAGACAAGGCAAATTTCACTGCCTTTTTTTATTTCGCAAAATCCGTTCTCTAATGTGACATCGTCTATATTTTCGTAAATCTGCGCCAGAGGTTTGCCATCAAATCTTATGTATTTTGGCTTTTTTACCTTAATTGAATAATCAACGAACTTTTGCGCTAAAACCCAATCGCTTGGGGAAAATACCGTGATATTAGGCAAAGTCCTCATTATAGAAATATCCTCAAGGCAGTGATGTGTAGGTCCCGATACATCGTAACTCAAACCAGCTCCGACTCCTATTAAATTTACATTTATCTCTCTTAGCTGAGCATGTAAAGAGAGATTCACTCTGATCTGCTCATATGCCCTCATTGTTAGAAATGGTGCTATTGCATAAGCATATACCGTATATCCTTCAAGTGCCAATCCGGTTGATACATTGATCAGGTTCTGTTCTGCAATACCTACATTGATAAATCTATCTTTAAAATCTTCTCTTATATAATCAAGCTTGGGCGAGCCAAAATCTGCACACAAAAAAAAGATATCCTGATCTTCATGCATACGATGATAGATTTGTTCTATGAAAACATCCCTCATTGCTTTCTTTTCTGTTTTCATTGTAATCCCGCAGCTATTTTATCAATTTCTTCAGGCTTTAAATTTTTAATATGACATAAAGAGTCAGTTTCAAGACTTGGAACACCTTTCCCTTTTATGGTGTTGGCAATCAAAACATTTGGTTTATTACTGTTAGCCTTTTTTAAATCCGTAAGAGCGATTAATAGCTGGCTTACATCATGTCCATCAACCATTTTTACATTCCACCCAAACACTTTGAACTTTTCACCAAGGGGTTCCATATCCAAAATATTTTTGCAATAATCAAGCATACAAATTTTATTGTTATCGACTATAACTATTAGATTATCAAGTTTGTGTTCTCCTGCAAACATTACCGCTTCCCATATCGAACCTTCATTCAGTTCGCCATCACCGAGCAACACAAATACTTTTTCGTTCTTATTTTTTCGTTTCAACGCAAGAGATATGCCGCAAGCAACACCAAGTCCATGTCCAAGTGAACCGTTTATTGTTTCAAATCCGGGGATAATAGAATCCGGGATGCCTCCCAGAAAGGTACCTTCTTTGCAGACTTTGCTTAATTCTTCTTTGTCAAAATAACCCAGATCCGCAAGTATCGGATAAAATGAGATCGCACCGTGACCCTTGCTGATAATAAACCTGTCTCTACCATCCCATTTTATATTAGATGAATTGTAATTGAGAATTTTCCCGTAATACAGAACAACGAAGATCTCAACACAGGACAGGGAAGACGCCAATCTTGTTTCCTGGGCTATTTTATGTATGTTCAGGGTTTCTCTCCGTACCCATAATGCTTTTTCCTTCAAAAATTCGATAAGATTTTTAGATCCTTGAGTTAACATATCAGTCCTAACTATTTTTGATATACCATTCGTATGTTATTTTTATCCCATCTTCAATATCGGTAGAAGGTTTCCAACCCATGCGCAAAAATCTTGAGCTGTCCAGGAGTTTTCTTGCAGCACCATCAGGTTTAGTTGCATCCCACTCGATCTCGCCTTTATAACCTATAACTTTTGAAATGATCCCTGCAATCTCTTTTATTGAATAATCAACCCCTGTTCCCAGGTTGTAATGCATATTTTGAAGCTTTTCCGGATTATTCATTGCAAAAACAGAAGCATCTGCAACATCTTCATTAAATATGAACTCCCTTCGAGGATTCCCGCTGCCCCACAGAACCACTTTTTCTTTTCCCTCTATCTTCGCCTCATGGAACCTTCTTATCAGAGCTGAGAGCACATGGGAATTCTCCAGGTCAAAATTATCGTTCGGACCGTACATTGAATTTGGGACAAGAGTAATAAAACAATTCGTTTTGAATTGATTGTTATAGGACTTGCATGCAATTATGCCCGCAGTTTTTGCTATCGCATAGGCTTCGCTTGTTTCTTCTATTTCACCTGTAAGCATATACTCTTCTTTTATAGGCTGAGGACAATTTTTAGGGTACACGCACGATGAGCCATAGAAAATAAGATTCTTTATATCATATTTTCTGGTTGCCTGGAAAACATTATCTTGAATAGCGATATTGGTGTGCAAAAAATTTGCAGGATATGTTTTATTGGCTACAATACCTCCTGTCAATCCTGCGGCAAGGAATACATATTCGGGCTGTTCATTCCTAAAAAAACTATTCACAGCCATTTGGTCTGTCAGGTCAAGTTCATTCCGCTTTCTCGTGATTATATCACTATAACCTTTTGATATTAATTTCTTTACCAGCGCGCAACCCAGGAGCCCTGCATGTCCCGCAACATAGATTCTCGAATCTTTCAACATTCACTGCCCCTCATTTTTGCACTTCTTCCCAAACATTCATTTTTTTAAATTCCCTCTTTCTTTTCTTAGCATATTTGAAATCAACAATAATAGTTCAATCCTTACTGTCTCCTTTAACCATATAATATGCGAATCCAGAAAATCGTATGGTAATTCCAGGTACGACTCGGAAAACTTCTGAGGATACATCACCCTCAATTTATTAATGATCGAAGGCGTGTCTATGCTAAGCGGACAGTGCTCCTTGCAATGCCCGCACGAAACACAAAGATAAAGAGGATTCTTATCCGAAGGTTCTGCATCGTTTAGAAGAGTAGAATAAGCAACACCTTTTCCACCAAGGTGGCTGCCATTTCCGTATTTTTTTCCAAAAACATTGTAGGTAGGGCAGTTCAGAAGACATTCCCCGCAGCCGATGCAATACAACAGTTCTTTAAAACCCTTATTGATCATCTCACTTCTATTATTATCTATCAGGATCAAACACACCTCAGCAGGCCCATGGATGCCTTTGAATAATTTTTTCTCGATATCGGCAGTTTTACTGGGTCCACTGATAACGTTAATATACGATGTAATAATAGAACCTGTTGCGAAAAAAGTTTGGAGTTTAGCAGCATTGAAAGCTTCATCAATATCCGGATATATTTTATCAATCCCCGCAAGGATTATATGTTTTTTCTGGCGATGCATCACCTCAAGTATGTTGCCTTCATTATGCAGCAGCATTATTGCGCCTTCTTCAGCAGCAACAGCATTTGCACCTGTTATCCCGATATTTGCTTTGCCTATATACCCTGATATTTCATCCCTGAATATTTTAGTCAAAGTTTCAGGGTCAGGTTCCACGAATTCACCAAGATGTTCAAAAAGTATTTCTGCAATGTCATACCGTGTAAGATGCGAGGCAGAAAAAACA
>CAYSLW010000105.1:0-7205 GCA_964431955.1 uncultured Candidatus Methanoperedens sp.
TCTATTTCTGTATGCTGGAAGTGCTGACGGTAGGTACGGTGTAACAGGTTCAGTGGCACTGGGTTGAAAATCCTTCCCTCATAAAAGAGAAAACATTGGAAGAATTTTCCAGTTATGGTCGAAACATCGCTTAATACGTGCCTTGTAGTTCACTTTATTCGCCTCTTTAAATTAGACATATGCGCCTGAATTAAAATACAAAAACTTTTTTTCAAACGAAAAAAAGGCGCCCGGTAACAAAATAGAAGGAACGAATGTCCTTCTGATGAAGGAGAATTTGTCCAACGAGATAAACATGACCAGTTAGCATACCGGGTGTTTTCACCCATCATTTTCGTTTATATTCTACATCAATAATTCTAATATTTGAGTCATCTTTCAAAAATTCGCTGAAATATCGAATATAGAATATTATTGCTCCTAAAATTAAAAGTATTATCCCGAACTCCCAGGAACGTGCCCGTCGGATTACGATTAATGCGATCCCAGCTCCTATCAATATGATAGATAGAATTGCGAGAGCATCTTTTAATTGTTTTTCTTTGGTCATCGGTTAAGGAATTTGATAGGATGACGCATGAATTGTTTTCTGTCGCTCATGATTTTACCTGAAAATAGTAGGGATAAACCCTACTTTACAACTTGAGGCATGGGAAGTATTGTTGATACTCCTCCGCTTCCTGTTACGTAGATAAAGTTCTTATTTTCTTTCAAAGCTTGAACGAACTCCCAACTGATCAGTTCTGGTGTAATCGATTTAGATTTAATAAAATTAGATTGAGCAGTTGCGTTTGCTTCGATGATTACTCTCTCTGCCTCCAATCTCTGCTTTTCCACTGTGAATCTCATCTGTTCTACGGCCTGTTTTTCTCGTATCTTCGATTGGATCGCATTCGTTACATCAGGAGGTAATGTTAATCCTCTGAACAATACTCTTTCGATGATAATACCACGAGGAGCCAATGTTTGCTTTAAACCAGATTCAACAGCTATCTCAATTTCTGTACTCTTGCCTGTATAAATGTCCTCTGCGGTATATTTTTTAATTTCTTCTCTGAGCAAACCCATAAAATTAGGTACAATAAGCGTCTTGCCGTAGTCTCCTCTTATGGTTTTATAAACATCGCCTGCTTTATCGGGTTCAATATGCCAGATGATACTTGCGTCCAGTACAACTTCAAGACCTTCCCGTGTAAGTGTCCCCCCGATTTGTTGATATTCTTGTTCCTGGGTTTGCGTATTTGTCTTTTCAACATGTTTCAGTGGGTTTATCAGATAAAACCCGGGACCAAGTTCTTCATCCTGAACCTGACCGAAATAATCCACTACACCTACATGTCCTACTGGAATAATCGTTGATGCTGCCCAGGCGACTCCGCCTACAATGATTGCTGTGATTAAAATGAGACTCATAGCACCTCCCGCGGATTGTAATATATCATTTTTTAAAGGACCTTTCATATTATCACCAGACATAATAACACATAGAAGTATAAATAAAGATTGGATAAAAAATTATGGGTGAACTTTTATCGAAGTTATGCGCCTGAACTAAAAGACTAAAATCAAATAAACCGAAGAACTACCAAACCATGAGCATCCACGCAGGATGCCCCGCAAATTTCATTGCGGGGTTCGTGACTGGCGTGCCTCGAAACACAAGAGAGAAAGTATGACAAACTGGACATTTGGAGGTAAAAAAAAATAAACATGTCCCTGGGGTTGAAATCCCACCTTGAGGGTCTGCTCCCTCATGAAGAGAACGGGTAGTGCGATGCTGCGAAGCATGGTGCGGAGTACCCAAGTATCGTAAACCACAGCCCTGAACAGCAAGTGAACCAGAAGTGGCCTTATCGCTTTGTGACGCCCCCAGTCACGGCGGAAACTTGAGCAGAATATAGGCGATGGGGTGGTCATGGCAGGGATGGTTTAGAATGCCGTGTTCTACCACAGATATCTTTCCTTAATCCTTAACCGATGACGTATGAATTTTACCCGAGCAGGTCAACAGGCTTCCCTTCATCTCCTGCTCTATCATCTTCGGATATGTCTTCTCGATAATCTTTTCAAGATTTTCCACATCCTCCATATTATATTTAATCAATAGCCGAAGTGCCTCATCATCCCCGCGCTCGTACCTGTCCCATAATCTCACGGCATCAAAACCAGTTATACCCGCGGTTTCTTCGCTCCTCTTTAATCCAAGCGAGCGCTCGACTTTTTTAAGACCTCCGCCAAAGCCCAGTTTTTTCAGGGGATACATGATATCGATATGCAGGTGATTGAAAGCTCCCGGGAATTCATGTTCAATAAAAGGCAGGTCAAACCGCGCGCCGTTGAAGGTGATGAGCTGTTTGTATTTTGCCAGCTCCGCAGGCGCTTCCTGGAGATTGATGCCCTTAATATACGTTGTTGTTTCTTTTCCGTTATATATGCCGATAACTGTTATTTTGGAGTATTTTGGTGATAGCCCTGTGGTCTCAATATCCACATACGCCGTTTTTTCCCTGAAATGGCTGTATGCTCTCCAGTGGTGGCAGGGCAAGAGACGCTTTGCGAAAAAAACGTGATTCCCGGAGGATAACTGCTCTACTGATTCCTTAATCCCTGACAGCAACAAACGCAACTTGTTTTTCGCAATTTTTACCATAGCATGGTTTTCAAGGAAGTCTTCCCAGTTTTTTATGCCGCATCTCCATATCCCATGCTCTGTAGCATAGCCAATATTTGGTATATGTATATAGGTATTATTCAGCATAATTGAACTGCATAATTCTGTATTCCATACTTGCAAGGTCAACAAGTGTAGCTTTAGCAGGATTCGGCTGGAGGTTCATCCTTTTCTGGTATTCTGTCTGGCTCTGCCATGTACCGCTGTTAATGGTCAGCACATCTTTGTAACGCGATACTCCCACTGTGTGGACATGCCCGCAGTGTAATATATCCGGCACCTGGTCGATCACAAAATGATCCTTCTGTTCTGGTGCTATGGACACCCTGCCTCCGTATATGGGTGAGAGGTGCCGGAGTTTCAGCATTTCAACCATGGGCTTGGTTGGGTCTGCATAAGAAAATCCCGGTATGTTTGCGATTATGTCGTCCATCGACCTGCCGTGATAGATTAAGACTTTAGCTCCGATATCCACCATGGCAGGGTTTCCCACAAATGTAATGCCGCTCCTGAACATTTTGGTGATTCTATCGGGAAAGCGCGGCTGAGGTTCAGCCTGCCTCACTGCATCATGGTTTCCCGGAGAAATTATAATTTTAATATGTTTTGGCACGGCATTTATATATTCTGCTGCTTTTTCATACTGCCCGTAAATATCAGAAATCGCCAGTTCCGTGTCCTGGTTGGGGAACACTCCTATCCCATCAACCACATCACCCGCAATCACAAGGTAACTAATCCCATCCCCGAGCCATTCTACAAACCTGAGCCAGGCATCTTCAAGAAATGTCTTGCTTCCCACATGTATATCAGAAATAAACACAGCTTTTCCTTGCGCTTTCATTCCCAGCGTGCTTTTCTGGATATTTGGGAGATCTGGCAATGTTATCTTATTCGCAAACATGAGATTACCTTCTGCAGAAAGCGTGCCTGTAATTCCTATTACTTCATCCAGAAGAACTTTCTTTGCGGACTCAAACAGATCTTTATCTCTCTCTTTATGGATCAAAACTGGTATCGTTCCTGTGGTATCCTCTATCTCGATTAACTTGTGTCCATTGGTTGTTGTCCTGATATTCAGCACCATACCTATTATGGAGAGCGGCTCTCTTGTATCCAGATTCCTTTTCCTGAGGCTCTCTATCGGTCTTGCGCTTATTCTTTTCCGCAGCATGTCGCCGAGTTGACTGTAGCGATCCTTGAAATACTGCACAAACTCGGTATATTCCCCGATGCATGTGGACTGGTTTGTTATATCTTTTAATATGGTAACCGGACTTTGGATTTTCTTTTCAGGAGTCATGGGCTTTATGTGTTCAATTCCCACAACCAGCACCGAATTATCGATTGATTTTAAAACATCGTGTATCAACTCAGGCGAGCCGCTTGTTTTAATCATATCAAGCGCTTCCGGATCAATCTGGAATCCGGATTCAGCAAAAATTTGGATTATCTCGCTCATCTCCATGTCCTCTACCTATATCCCTGAATTGAGATAAGATTTTTCCTCGATTCTTTATCGATGCTTTTATTTACTTCTGCCCTAATTAACAATGTGGTGGAAGTATGGCATCGGAACCAGCAGAACAATTCGTAAAAATCTTAAATAAACCTCTAAAATCAAAGAATCCGCTAGTTATTGTAGGGTTTCCTGGCATCGGTCTTGTGGGGAACATAGCATGCCAGCACATTATAGAGGAATTGGGCATGAAGTACATGGGTTCAATCGATTCGAGGTACTTCCCACCGCTTGCTGTGCTTTTTAATGGTATTGTATATCTGCCAGTGCGTATTTATGAATCTGCAAAAAAAGAGGTTGTTGCAATAATTTCAGATATACCCATACATCCCATGGCATCATATGATATCAGCAAGGTGCTGGCAGACTGGATACAGTCTATCAATGCTAAAAATATTGTTTCGATTGCAGGCATAGCCACTGCAACAGGAGAGCGGCGTGTCTTTGGTGGTGCAACAAATTCCGAATTGCTGAAAAAGATTAAGGATAAAACCGAAATCTTCCAGGTGGGAACTATTTCAGGCATTTCAGGCAGCATAATGACCGAAAGTTATCTCCGAGGTTTGCCTGCTGTGAGTTTATTAGGAGAAACGCCCGGACCAAATCCTGACCCGAGGGCGGCGGTTGAAGTAATCAAGGTTCTGAACAATATATTCGGCTTGGACATAAATACTGATAAATTATTAAGTCAGGCTGAGCAGATAGAACTCGAACTTTCAAAACTCGCGGAGCAGGTAAAAATCTCAGAAACATCTCCTCTTCCAAAGAAAGAGTTCCCGATGTACGGGTGATGTTATGCGCCATATCGTGTTGAGCGGAATTTCGCATCAGGTTCTATCGGAACTGGAACATGATAAGATTAAAACCATCGAGATCAGAAGTCCGCATAATTTCCTCTCGGCGCTTGAAACCGATGTTGGGGATGTAATCTTCCTCACATCAACAAGCCAGGGAGATGTGAGACCTGGCACAACTGGCATTACTGCAAAAATACTTGAAAAACAGATTGCAATGCACAGAGTAATTCAAAGAACAGAGATGTTTTACGAGGAGGCTGAGATGCAGATGGCGCGCCTCCAGCTTGAACTAAAGGGACATGCAAGGGTGCGGCGCGCGGAATGCTGTGCGCTGGGGGAAGCAACTGTGGTTCTGGCTGACGAAGTGCTGTTTTTTGAAGGAAGATGAGCTGACAAAAATTCATATCCAAATCTTTATTTAGTATAAAAATACAACTGTTTTTATGGACTTACGCAAGCTTGAGCGGATTTTAAAAAAGGAACCCGATGAGGCTGCCGAGGAATTGCTAAAAGAGGTAGAAAAAGCCTACGGCGAGATCCCGTATATTCTCAACTTCATGAAGCAATCGCCTGAATTGCTGGTAGCCAAGATTCTTTATGATAATGAGATAATCCGGGAATTTAAGCGCATGGACGCCAAAACGATTGAGTTGATCTCCATTGGCGTATGTGCCGCGCTCCGATGCGAACACTGCCTTAAATTGCACATCCGAGTGGCGCAGCGCCTCGGAGCAACAAAAGAAGAAATCTTTGATGCGATATTGATTGCCGGCTCGCTCTCCAACGCAGCAGTGCTTGCAGAAGGCACACGTGCGATGGATTCTGAGGTTAAAGACGAATGCGTTGTGTGCGGCATGCCGGAGGAAAAAGAGGAAACCAATTAAGCGACTCCTTTATTTCCGATTAGTCCCAAGCACATTAATCATCTGTATAAGCTCGGTAAAAGCCTCTGTCTCTTTAGAAATAACCTCATCTTTTGTCATGGAAATGCTCATTTCCCCATCCACGGTGAGCATATCAGGTCCCCTTCGCACCAGCCTGTCTATCCCATCGCTTGATAGTATTTTCTTGATCTCAGGGTCATGAACAAATGCTCTGCCTGGGAAGAAAACAGTCTCTTTTATCTGGCTTATATCCAAGGCTTTTATGTCTTCAATAGTAATCAGGCATCCAATGTCTTTCTTTACAGGAATTACGTTTACCAATCCTCCAAGTTTATCGAAAATTTCTTCTAAGTCCGGCGCCGCAACTTCACCTGTTATTATTGTGGCTTCTTTCGTTACCTTCGGGAGTAATGATAGCGCCCGAGGGAAATTCTTTATAGCAAAAGGCGAGCCGATTTCGGGGTCGTATAACGGCGTACCAGTGACCCGGAACTTGAACCTGTTGTTTATATCCTCAACTATTGACTTGAATTCAGAAAGCGTATGAGGCACAATGCCTTCGATCAAAGGCGCATTATCAAGGATTAAACCCTGCTCGAGCGCATTGGCAAAACGCATCAGAATGAGACCCTTCACGCCCATTTCCTCAAGGTCTGCGCATGTTTTTAAAAGTACCTCGCCGTCATTCACGCCGGGGATAAGAACAGCGGCGGCATAAACATCGCAATTCTCTGCAAGGACGCGGAGCGCGGGAAGTGAGTCATGCGGCGTCCTGTCGTTCATGTATTTTCGCCGAAGTTCAGGGTCGGTGGCAAAAACAGTGAACGTCACCTCCTTTACGCCGTGGTTGGTGAAGAACAGCGCATCTTCTTTATTCAGCCCTTTCCCGCTTGTGTAGCCGAGGTGTATTGGCTTTTTAAATTGCGAGAGGAATCTCACAAGGGATTTAAGCTCAGGATAGCAGCTCACATCCCCTCCGCCGCTCACATTGAATTTCGATACGTTCTTGTTGAAAAAAAGAGATTGCTGGATTTCCTGTGCCACCACGGAAAACGGTTTAAAGCTTGAATATCCTTCTTTTACATTTTTGGTGCAGTAATTGCATCCTTTCTGGAAGGGAAGGCAGTGCTTGCATCCAAAAGCAGGGACTTCATTTACCCCTTTAAAATAACAATATCTGCAAAAACCGCGGCAGTCATGCCCGGGGCGCCCTCCGATGTCTGCGAGTATTTCCATGCCTTTACGAAATGTAAAAGATTCTAATAAACCTATTGTATAAAGCTATAACATCATGAACCCGTTGTAAATGCCCATAAAAGTTCTCATTTTCGATA
>CAYSLW010000106.1:0-4858 GCA_964431955.1 uncultured Candidatus Methanoperedens sp.
TCCATTAATGCCTCAAATTCAATACTGGCTATAATAGCTTCATTGATGAGCCCACTTATATTATTCCCTTTTTCAGCTATAGATAATCCCTCCTTTAACTCACTCTACTAAAGGACTGTTTCTAAATTTTATCTACAGCCGTGGCAACCGGAGCACTGAACGCAGAAACGTCCACCATTAAATGCTTCCAGTATTTGCTGGGGGAAAACTAGTCCTGGTTGCTCTTCAAACAGGGGCTTTTCATACGCAACTTTCTTTTCGTTGTTTTGATCTGTTCGGCTATCCTTCATAGTTATCTACTTCTATTTGTATAAACTACTTAAAACATTCTGTCTTTTGAGAGTCTCAACTATTTCTCTAAAATCATTGGAAACTTTTTCCGGGTCCTCATCGGGGTATCTCGAATGAAGTCGAGAGAGGATTTCTAAAGTTGAAGTTTTTCCATTAACGCAGGATAAGATGAAGAAAGATGTCTCGTTTAGTTTGAAGCAAGTTCCCTCTCGTACATTAAATAGCCAGAACAATCCCTCATTAACATCTAATTTGTAGAGTACGTATTGTTCAGCAATTCGCAGGATTTCCGGCTCTATCACTTCCAACATTGCGGATCCTCCTCAAGATAATCTCCAGTGCAGACATATGCCATAGCCCTACACCCACTGCATCGAGGGATAAGATCACATGAATTACATTTGCCTTTTAAATTTCGCTTATCACGTATTTCCCACAGAACATCTGAAGTATACCAAATTTTAAAAATGCTATCTTTCTTGAGGTTCCCGATATGAACCGGTAATCTTCTGCATGGGAGTACAGTGGCGTCCGGAAGTATACAAAGGCTATCCATTCCTATTGAACATGCCGCACCTGCCTCCCTTTGAAGTGGCGTCTGTGCATTTTTCTCTGCTCTTTTTGGATCTGTTAAAATCCATAGTGTCCGGAACTTGAGAATTTTCAAAGAAGATCCTTTTGAATATTCTTCGTCTGAGCGATGAAGTATGTAATCATATACCTTTGACAACTCGGCTGGTGTTAAAAGCATATCTTCCATAGATTTTCCTTCTCCTGTGGGGATTAATCTTTCAAATACAAGTGTATCTACGTCATTTTCAAGAGCAAGGTCTATCATATGCGGTACATCTTCCACATTCATCTTATGCAAGGTAACCATCCACCTCACAGGTATGTCGTTTTTATTTAAAAGATTCGTGCCTGTTATTACTTTGTCAAATACATCTTCGCCTCTTATTCTATCATTTTTCTCTCTTCCACCTTCGAGAGACATCTGAATAAAATGAAGCTTTGTGAGTGCCTTCAAAGAGTCAATGTGGTTTTTTATAAGTGTGCCATTTGTAAGAATACTTATCTTTTTGATCGATGGTTGTTGTTCTAAATACTGAAGTAAGCTAACCAAATCTTTTCTAATAAACGGCTCTCCTCCAGTAATTGCTATTCGTCCCTCCTTCTTCCACACGGCAAGAGCACGATTAATTTTGTCGGCGATAGATTTTAATTCTTCAAGCGAAGGTTCCGAGGCGTGAGAATAATCGTTTTGATAACAATGACTACACCTCAAGTTGCATATGTTAGTTATATGCCATTGAAAATAAAATTCATTATCCGGATTGTGGCTATTAAGCTTATGATTATTAGAATCGCAGGTTTGCTGCTCGGATATCATTATTTCAATTTCTGTTGCTGGGTCTTGTAAGCCGATGTATGCACTCATAAATCAAACTCGCTCCAAAATTCGAAGCCAATGGAAGTTTGAACCAACCCATTTTCTTCCTATTTGAAAGGTCAACTGGGCGATTTGAGTCCTATTCCTCATCCAATTCAATCCCCAATTGCCTGAACGCCTCTCTTATTTTGTCTTCATAATCCTGTTCTGAGATCGCTCCCTCATTAGCAATAAGTTCGATCTCCAAATTTTCAAATTTGCTCTGCAAAAGATTCATTACCCCCATGATATTGGCTATTTTACCTTTTGGTACTTGAAATCTTAGTCGTATCTTATCTCGGGTCTTTACCAGAGATTCTTGCTTTTTTTCTTTGGTTTTATATTTATCAATATCATGAGTTTCCTTTAGCACCTCAGGTTCTGTGGGTAATGGAATTTCTTCTTTCTTCCTTTGATCGCGACACAATGCTTCACTAATAACAACCTCATTTCCAGATAACGCGACTGATGCCTTTTCTTTGAAATATCTGCATATCGGTTTATTGGATTCCAGATCACCCAGCCCAAAGAGCCCCTTGAGTACACCTTCTGCAATTCCCTGTTCCCAGATTGTTTTATTTATCGTTCTTGTCTCTCCAGGGGTCTTTAGGGATGACTGATACAGTTGTTCCGTAAAAACGTATTCCTTGTCAGAGAGATACTTCTCCCTAAGGACTAATGGGGCAATTTTTTCCAGTATCTCTCCCTCGGAACGCAATTTTTCATATACCTCTTGACTAAGCCCTTTTTCTTCGCCATATGTTGGTATCCCTAAGTCGGCATTCTTTAACCCCTCTTTGTCTGGAACAGCAACCATTCGGTAGAATCTTCGAATGGATTCTTTTAAATTAACCTCTGTCTTCTTTAGTTCTTTTCGGACTTCTTTTTTCTGGTCATCAGAGAGGTTGAGGGTTTTATCTTTTTCAATATAATCGTAGGCGATTTTACGCTTCATGGTATTGATAAAACCCGATCTTTCGGATTCCATAGGATAGAGGAAAAATAGCGTATTTATGTTAACCCGTGGGGTCTGTCCTTTAGTTTTCAGAATATGTTTCATTATTTCTGGGTTTTCTCTCTTAAGGATAGCAAGTTTTAGTTCTTCCGAATCAGGGATATTGCCAGCATTTTCCTCCCATATAAAAACCTTGAGCTTTCCTCCCTTGATACTATCTCTTAAAAGCTCCTGTTCCATATCAATGAGTTCTTCTCCTTTGATATTTTCCATTTTGGTCAATAGGATGCGATTGATGTTCGGCTGATTGCTGAAGAAGTATTTTTCGCCTATATTTTGGAGATAAAAAAGTTTACCCTTCAACTGCTCTGCAGCTTCAGCCACGACGCTGGCAGGGTTTTCGGTAGTCGTAGCGCATCTCTTAATCTCACCAGGTGTTGCACCTCTTTCATGTCCTCCCGAGAAAGAATTGAGGAATATAGTGGTCGCTGTCCGACTTCCCAGGTTCAATCCTTGATATGCTCTACCCAGTGACACATCCACTTTTTTAGAACCCGCTTCCATATCGCTAATATCGGCTGCAATGACGCTATTGAATTCGGCTCCAATGTGTTTTAAGAGTTCCTGCCGGATCTCCTGATTAGCCAGGTCGAAATCTGCCAGACTGATATAGGGTTTATTTGTTTCTTTTAAAGAATATACCACTAAGGAAAGCAGCCTGAGTACGCCGCGGGTTCTCTGGAATGTTGGAAAACTCCCCCAGCGGTGATAGAGTACATCCACAACCTCAGGCATAAAAGGATATGAGTCAAGAAACCTATCCCTGTATTCGGTTGGCGGCTTTCCTGCCGGGAGTACCCCTTCTTTTTCTGCATAATCCATGAATTCAATAACGATCTTTTTAGCACCATTTCCATTAATATCGCTAAAAAGCCTCCTTCTAATGATCTTGGTAATTTCGTTCTCTTGAACTGGAGTGTATATCTTCTCAACCCTGCCTGCTACCTTCTGTAATTGCTGGTAAAGTTTTTCTGCACTTTCATCGTAATGTTCAATAATACTCGCCGGAAGAGTCACCACGAGGCTGACTTTCTCTAAGGTGCTCACAGCTTCGGTGAGTTCCTGCAAATAGGCGATTGTCTGAGCTGCAAGAGTACTTTCCGCCACCTTAACACCCGCTGCTTTTGTTGCATATTCTAGCACCTCATCCATGAGAACTAAGACTGGTTGATTTTCATTTAGTAATTCTCTTATCGCTTCTTTTCCTGGTGCTACCTGCCCTGAGAATCTTGTTATTTTTCCAGTCAGTTGTTTTTCCATTGATCCCCACAGGGTCTCATCTGTACTCAGCGCAGTGCCAACCATTACAACCTTTTTTGCATCCCATTCAGCAGCCTTGTGATACATGGCGATCAAAGCATGGGTTTTGCCGCCGCCGAAAGGTGTTTGGATCTGAATAACAGGATCGCCCCCTTTACCACACAGGCGCTTTTCCACGATGGTAAGTAGATTTTTAAGTCCTTTTGTGAGATAGGTTTTTCTGAAAAAAGTCTCAGCGTCCTTATATTCATCAGGTCCTCTATTCTTGCAGACCTCCCAGAGGTCTGCGGCAAACACATCCATCGTGAGCCTGCCTTCTAAAATATCCCTGTGCGGAACTGCAATTGTGTGAAATGGTTTCATCCTATCGCCTCGTTTATCCATCTTTTGATGGTATTAATTTCTTCATCCACTTGAATAATTTCATTCAAGAAGTTTTGAAAATTTATTCTTCTCTCAATGTGTGTTATGTCATGCAATTCTATTGGGTCTTCTGGAAGTCCGAAATCATTGGGAGATATGTGGTTTTCTCTGGCTCGATGTAAAATCCAATATTCAAGATAAGGGGATAACTGTATTACTTTTTTTCCATTATCGTCTTTTTTTTCGAACAATTTAGCTGTATTTATCGTTTCTTTTTCTTTGTATTGCTTCATTTCCACAGGCTGGGATTTACCTGGATCCTCATCAATCATACCAATTACATTATTTTTCTTATTCACGATCCTCAGAACATCCCCTTTACCGCTTTCATGTTTTATCATCTTTCTTGAAAATCCGATATTTTTTATGAAAAACTCATCAAGATCGCATTCAACTATGATCATTTTTTATTCCTCTTCGATGAAGGAATTCAAATTGAA
>CAYSLW010000106.1:4868-7189 GCA_964431955.1 uncultured Candidatus Methanoperedens sp.
ATAAGGGAAGGCATGGGACTCAGGCTCTTCAAAAATAAGAGTGGAATTCTTATTCGATTCTATAGCCATCACATGGAAGATGATGTTCTGGAGCGTATCAGAAGTCAATGTATAGGGATAACTAAAAACCATGTCACGCACATGTTTCTGGATTTCAAATGTTTTTTCCTGAGGTTTGAATACGAGATTAAAGCCAAAATCCTTGAAAAATCCTATCATGATCTCCCTCAATTTCTTACTTCCCATGACTACAGAAAAGAGATTCGACCCATGCGGTGGAATGAGATGCGATGACCTGATGTCTGGAAACTGATCAAACTTAAAGAATCTATAAAATTTTATAAATTCAAGTTTCTCAAGCTGTTTTATCTCTCCTTTAATATTACCGGAATAGTCAAGGATACAAATAGGTTTTTTTTTCTCATCTTTTGAACTGCTTATTAAGTTAAAATAATCATTTTCAAACAGGATTTTTAGTTCCAACTTATCAATTTTGATTCTGACCGGATGATCAAGCAGGTCATCATAAAAAAGGTTTTGAATACCGTGAAATCGGACATAATTCTTGAGTTCCCCTCCATATCTGCACCAGCTCGCAGTTCCAAGCGCTTCGAGTATATTTGATTTACCCGTATTCGGCTCACCAATGAATAGATTTATTCTGCTGCAATCGATTTCCAAATCTTTTATTGATTTAAAATTTTTTATTGACAGCTTTTCTATCATTCACTCACCATCCATGCAGATATTTCTCTGTTTCCTCTGGTTTTTCGAATGTGATCAGTTGGTTCAATTTTCATTTTGCCATCTCCTTTACCCTTACAATAAATTTCCCAGCGTTCTTAAGCAAATCCACCATCTCAATGAGTTCATCCCTGGTGATTTTATGATACTCGTGAGAAACCAGATTCCTCAGGAAAATCAGCCTTTTTATGCTCTCAAGAATATCCCTGTCAATTATTTTGTGGTCATGCAGCAGCTCAAAAATCTCTCTATATGTTGATGGAAAACCAAATTTTTTTTCTGTAACTACCCATTCGCCTATCTCTATCAGCGCATTTACAGATTGGAAACATTCCATTGCCAGCGTGTTGTAAACAAAATAATCAGAAACTTCTTTTTCTACTACGTCTCTTGCGTTCTTCGAATGAGTTTCAAATCTCATAATGAGGTCAACTATTCGCATGCCAGAACCCTCCGTTTTATCCTTTCATACATATCTGACATTTCCAGATATTCACTCAGCATCTTCCGCCCGATCTCAAGGAGAGCTTTTTCATTCCTGCAAAAAACCTCTTTACCATACTTCAAGACCTCAAACTGGATATGTAACGGAAGGCGATGAAAAAGCACAACATCAAAACCCGGCGAATACATGCTCCCGATCTCACCTTCAATATGTTTATCTGGATTTCTAACAACAACTGCAATATCTATATCAGAAATATCCTTTGCTGCACCTTTCGCATAAGAACCAAAAAGGATGATAGCTAAAACTTCTGGAAATTCCTTGATTTTCTCTATCAGTGCATTAAGCCCGTATTTGTCTCCCATTTTTATCATGATTCCTCTTCATCATCTACAGCTTCAAGCTCGATATCAAACTTCTTTTTGAAAATCTCCTTTGCGATATCTGTGAACTCTGGAAACTCCTCAATAAATCGGTTAAAAAGTTCCTTTACACAATAAATACATCCACCATCAGCCAAAGCCATAATCTCCAGAACCCTTTTTGCTTCCTCTTTTTTCATTCTCCCAGCCTCATCTGCACCGCTTCTTTCCTTATTTCCTCTCTCAACCTCTCCCTTCCTGCCAGGAAGCCGTCCAGCAGCTTTTTCTCCTTGCTTTCGACAGGCAAGGTCTCAGATACCGCCTGCGCCACGCGGTAGAACGCCTCACCCTTGCCATAACCCGATTCCTGCAGCAGGTTCACCATCTCATCCCGCTTGCTTTTCTCCCAGAACAGGAGAACATTGTGAAGAACATCTATCAGTTCAGATGAATTTTTAAAGTCTTCAATTTTTCTGTCCTGTGGACCCAGAACACTGATGAACTCTTTATCTTTCTTGATAAATCCCTGCCTGCTCCATTCCTTAGCCAGGTCAATACTGCAGCTCTGGGCGAGCTTTCGCGCCTCATCAAACTGCACTTTCGCCTCGCCGTAATTCCATCGATAGAGAACATAGAACCGGGTCAGATCGGAAATCTCACCTGCAAATCCATTATGTAATATTTGATGAACTGCGTAATCAGTGGCAATTCTCCTCACATCGTCAAGCAGCCTGTCAGCCCTGACTATGCTGCCTTCATCATCCATCACT
>CAYSLW010000107.1:0-7134 GCA_964431955.1 uncultured Candidatus Methanoperedens sp.
ACTTATTCCCTAAAATGATAGCAGTATTTTTTGGTCCTGCATTACTAATGATAAGATCGCTAAAAAATGTGTTCTTCTCAGTTATTATTCCTATTGCTGTTTGATCTTTCACTATGATTTCATTCACTTGTGTATTATTTAAAAAAGTTCCCCCATTTTTTTCAATGTAACGAACAAGTTCAGTTATTAGTGCCTTACACCCGCCCCTTATTACACCCTCAAAATTTGTATTTTGTTTTCTTAACGCTATGACAAAATCATTTGCGGAAGCATCTTCAATATCCGTGCTAATAGTAAATGAAATTATTTTATTTAACAAGTTTAATATTTTATTGCTATTTGTATACCTTTTTGCAAAATCTTTAATCGATACATCAGGAATATTATATTTGGAATACAAAACGATATATATTATTCTCGCTAATTGTAACATTTCTTTTATCGAAAGTATACGAATAACAGAATTTTTTGAGAAAATATATTTAAAATCTTTTAAAGCGAATGGCAAAAAATAATTAATATTTTTTGTTGAGATGATAAAAGAAGGTTTTGCTTCTATTATTTCAACTCTTAAATCAAGATTTTTTATTAATCTTCCCACATTTCCATATTGTGCCCCAGGTAATGCATGGAATGCTCCGGTTGGGATTTCATAACCGTAATAATTGAATGATGTAAATTTTCCTCCAAAAAAAGATAATTTTTCTAAAATCAATGGCTTATAACCTTTTTTTGCCAAAATTGCTCCAGACAATAATCCACCCAATCCAGAACCAATTATAATAGCATCAAAATTGTCTTTCATTAATACCCCTAATAATATGTATTGCATTTACGGGGCATACATTTATGCAAAGCCCGCATTTAGTACAAATTGAAGATTTAATACTCATAATATTGGAATGATTTGGTTTGATTGAATTAAATTTACAATTTAGTTTACAGTATGAACAACCTATGCAACTACATTCATTAATCTCAAAACGCATTAATTTTTCATCCATTTTTTCACTTAATTAAGTTGATACATAGTAAGTATTTAAATATAAAACTTGGCTGAAAATATGAAAATATGTATATCGATAATAGTTCCATGCCCTCCCTATTGGTAAAAGCTAGAACTCATGCACCCGCGCCGATGCCCCGCGCCTTCCAGTGCGGTGTCCGTGACTCGGTGAAGGAGATAGAGGCAATCCGTTAAGCGGCAGGATAGAAAAAAGGGGCATTGCGGAAACATCGGAGGGGATGGATGCGATGCCGCTGCCCCAATGGTATTATAATTGTCTTTGCTTATAAATATTTTCCATCTCCATCTCACATCCCGAATTTTTTCATCATTTTTTGGATATTGAACTTACCGCCGCCCATGCCTTTAATGGTCTTCTGCATCGTCTTGTGGTATTTCAGCAATTCACGTACTTCTTCATATTTCGTGCCTGAGCCGCGCGCAATCCTGGTGATTCTTGGACTGTTGATGTGCTTTGGGTCTTCAAGCTCTCTATCGGTCATCGAATCCATAATAAACTTGTATTTTTTCATTTTTTCCTGCGTCACGGCGAACATGTCATCAGAGACCTTCATCCCGAGTTTGCCCAGCGGCATCATGGACATCACCTGTTTTAACGGACCCATTTTGTTCACAGCCTCCATCTGTTTATACATATCTTTTAATGTAAACTTCCCGCGCAGCATGGACTCCATATCAAATTCTTCACCTTTCAGGGTCTCTTCCGCTTTCTCGATGAGGGATTTGATATCTCCCATGCCCAATAAGCGTGAGATGAACCTGTCAGCCTCGAACTTTTCAAGGTCATCCGTCGTCTCTCCCACGCCTATAAAAGCAATCGCGGAATCGGTCTCAGAGACTGCGGATAAGGCGCCTCCCCCTTTGGCTGTGCCGTCCAGTTTTGTTATGACAACGCCTGTTATTCCTATGGATGCGTTGAAGGCGCGCGCCTGTTCGCTTGCCAGTTGACCCATGGCAGCGTCCAGCACCAGAAACCTGTGGTCTGGCTTTGCTACTTTGTGAATATCCTCCATTTCTTTTATCAGGTCTCTCTCAAGCGCATGCCTCCCTGCAGTATCGATTATCTTCACATCGTATTTTTCGATAACACGAAGTCCTCGCTGTGTGATAGCAACCGCATCCTTCACATCCTTCTCACCGTAGAAAAAGATGCCCATCCTGTCGCACAGCGTTTTCAACTGGTCATACGCTCCTGCCCTGAACGTATCTGCGCAAATTACGGCTGCCTTTAATCCCTTCCTCTGGAAATATCGCGCCAGCTTCGCAGTAGTGGTAGTCTTGCCGCTTCCCTGGAGCCCAACCATCATTATGGTCTGTGGGGCAAGCTTTACATTCGCACTTTTTCCCAGGATGTTTATCAGTTCCTGATACACGATGCGTATCACATGCTCCCTCGGGCTCATGCCGCTGGGCGGGGCTTCTTTGAGCGAGCGCTGCTTTATTTTCTGGGACAATGCCATCACATGCTTGACGTTTACATCTGCCTGCAGCATGGCGCGCTGGATATCCCTGACTACCTCGTCCACTATCTTTTCATCTATCCTGCTTGCACCAACCAATTTCTTGATGGCGCTTTGCAGGGAATCGCCCAGTTTATCGAGTACCATAAAGTCTGCTGTTTTTGATAATTCTTCATAGTATGGAATAGAAGGATATATATTTATTCTAATGGTAGTTGATTGCGTATGAGCATCGAATATACAGGGATTAATAAAGAGACGGCGGAAGTAGAGACAAAGAATTTTCTGGATTCCTGTCCCGACGATACTGTATTTAAAATGGTGATAAATTCAAAACGGGGTTACCTTAGAATCAAGATTAAAAACCCGAGCAAGAGCCGGATAAAAAGATTGATCAGCAAGCTGCGAAGAAAAAAGTCAAATCCGTAATATATCGAGGGCAATATCCCCGAGAGCATATAGGATGAGCGCAATGAGTAAGGCGATTACAACTAAATGTATTTGTTTGTTATGATTATAAAAGGCGGTTTCAAGTATCGTAATAAAAATCATGAGCAGAACGCCGAGAATGAGACCAAGACCGAGGCGCAGTGCAATGTCATATAGTATTTGAATCATGTTGAACTTGAAATTGTGCCTATTTGATATAATCCTATTCTTAACAAAAACTATTCAAAGAGGTAACCCACTATAATATCGTATGAGTGATGAAATTATTATAGGCATCAGCGGCGCATCGGGTGTGCAGTACGGGATAAGACTTCTTGAAACCCTGAAACAAATGAAAGGATACAAAACGCATTTAGTGATATCCGAGTCGGCAAAAAAACTTATTCAGATCGAGACCGAATTCTCTGTGCATGAAGTCGAGCAGCTTGGTGACCATGTCTATGACAATGAAGATTTCACAGCACCGATAGCAAGCGGTTCACACAAAACGAAAGGCATGATAATTGCGCCATGCAGTGCGAAGACGCTCGCTTCAATAGCAGTAGGGATGTCTGATACATTAATCTCAAGGGCTGCCGATGTCTGCCTGAAAGAGAAACGCCCCCTTGTTTTAATGCTGCGTGAAACCCCATTGAATTTAATCCACATCGAGAATATGGGGCGGGCGATAAAAGCGGGCGCTTCCATACTTCCTGCATGTCCTGCTTTTTATCCAAAACCAAAATCCATCGATGATATCATAAATTTCATGGCAGGCCGCGCCCTCGACCTTCTTCACATTGAGCATAACCTGTACAAGCGGTGGTGTGAATGAGTTTCCGGGGATTCATAGAAAAGCTCAAAACCGAAGGGAAACTTAAGGAGGTCAAAAAACCCCTCTCGCCTGTGTATGAGGTTTCAGCGACGGTCGGGAATGAACCTGCCCTTTTTACAAATGTCAATGGATCAAAAGTTGTCATGAACATCCTGGGTTCGAGGGAACTGCTTGCGGAAGCCCTTGGGGTGAAACCAGACAGAATAATAGAATATCTTTCCTCACGCCCGCCTGATGGGGAAGTAAAAATTATCAAAGACCTGCCTACAAAAGAAGTTATAGAAAAACCCGACCTTACAAAACTTCCCATCCTTACGCATTTCGAAGGGGACGGCGCCTCTTATATTACTGCTGGCGTCGTGGTGTCTGAATACGAAGGAGTAATGAACGCTTCAATCCACAGGCTTAGGGTAATCGGGAAAGATAAGCTTGCAGCGCGGCTTGTTGAATTCAGGCACACGTATAACCTTCACAAAAAAGCACAGGAAAATGGGAAGCCGCTTCCTATCGCAATCGTTATCGGCATCGACCCTGTAACGCTGTTTGCAGTCTCAACCCGCGTGCCTGAGGGAAAGGAGTTCAATTATGCATCAGCGCTGAAAGGTGAGCCTATCGAGTTATTCGAATGCGAAAACGGTATCAAGATCCCGCAGGCTGAGTTCGTGCTTGAAGGATACATTCATCCCACAGAACTTGTGGATGAGGGACCATTTGTGGATATAAGCGGCACGTATGACATAACCAGAAAGCAGCCTGTCATTTACCTCACAAACATGATGCACAGGCGCGACCCCATCTACCATGCTATTATGCCTGGAGGAAACGAACATAATGTCCTGATGGGTGTGCCGTATGAGCCGCTGATATTTAACGAAGTCAAAAAAGTGGCAGACGTAAAAAACGTGATTCTCACGCCTGGGGGGTGCTGGTATTTCCATGCCGTTGTGCAGATACGTAAAAACAATGATGAGGAAGCAAAGAAGGCTATCGACGCCGCATTTGCGGCGCACAAGAGCTTGAAGCATGTGATCATCGTGGACGAGGATATCAATATCTTCGACCCCAACGATATCGAATTTGCAATTGCAACCAGAGTAAAAGGCGATGAGGACATATACATCTATCCAAATGTCAGGGGCAGCACGCTTGACCCGCGCTCGGAGAACGGCATAGGGACGAAAGTGGGGATAGATGCTACGATGGATATGAGTAGGAAATGGAAGTTCCAGAGAGTTCCCAAGCCAAAGGTATGAGTGAAAACGAACCGCAGATAAACACAGATAAACACAGATTAATTGTTGCGGGCGCTGACAGTAAAAACAATGCAGCCTCCTGAGCAAATATCCACCGCAAAGTCAGCTATGAGTTGCGGTTCATAGATAGCAATGAAAAAGAACAACAAAATGGACAAGTAACAGCGAACTAATACGAACTCGTACGAACTCAGATTTAAATATTTTCAACTGTTCGGCGCGCCTATGGGAATCCGATGCAGGCTATGCGTATCGAAATCACGAACCGCAGATGAACGCAGATAAATTTTTGGCACCAGTTTTTACTAGGGCACAATGACCATCTCCATTAAAAATTCTGAATAGTTTTAATATCGATATCAGCAGTTTAGACAAAATGCAAAAACGGAAAGTTACAGTTGAAGTTGAAATCGATGATAAAATGGTCAACAGCATTGAAGATCTCGAACGAGAGATTCTTGCTCAGAATATTTACAAACAAGTAGCAATCAAGTATCTCACAAGCTTTCAAGATGATCTTTCACAACAAGTGGATACAAGAAAGGGGAGCAAGAAAATTCATATCAAAACATCTCATTTTGAATTTGATTTCCTGGCAAAACGAACACTTGATGAAATGGGAAAAAAACGTTAATAGTGCCTTATCTACATAACCGAGGCAAATATTCTCTTGAATCATTATATTATCCTTCTTGGAAGTATCTTTGTACAGTAGTATCCTTCTCAGAAGCTTGTTTTATAATTGAAATCTTACAACGTATAAAAATCAGTCCATTCAAGTTGAAAACAATATTCTATGAAAACGATACGCTTCCAGTAAAAAATCCAATTTATTCAAGATACAGCGGTCAAAAAATTGATGCCATAATAATAGATGATACTAAATCAAAAAGAAGATCGGGTGGTCGTCCAAGTATCAAAGGCGTTGTAGGGCTTAATTTGGAATCAGGAGAAAAATATCTGCTTTATTTGGGTTTATCAGATAGCTATTCAGGAGTTTTATCATATCTCAGAGAGAATTACAGGATTTCTGAAGAAGTATATGCCATATGCGATGGAGACGATGCATTACAGTCGCACTTGAAAAAAGATGGTTATAAAATCCAACAATGCACCAATCATTTTGTAAAAACATCGATGTATTACCTCTGGAAAGAAAATTATCCAAGAAAGAATCGAACAAGAATCAAGAAAGATATAAGCAGGATAATTTCCACGCTTAAAAACTCAGTAAAAAAGCATAGTGCAGATCGAGATTTCAAGAGACTTGAATGGAGGATAGACCAAACCAAGATAGAGTTACTGGCAATTGCCAATGAAATATCGGCAACTGACAAAAATAGCAATGCTGCTAAATTCATTCTTAGAACTTATGAGAAAGTAACATTATTCGCAGAATTAGCGATAAGAGACATCATCATCCCGGACAATAACAATCATATTGAAAACCTTATGGGAATTGTTGGGCAGAAAGTTAAGAAGAATCATCAATCATGGGTCGATGATAATTTAAATAAAATGCTAAAAATAATTTGGCATATAATTTCTAAGTGCCCCAAAAATTGTACATATAGATTTCTATTAAAATGCTCTTCAACCGCAAGAAATTGGATAGGAGAACATTCTTTTTTGAACTCACAGTGAATAAAGAAATAAAGAAGAAAGTTGAGATAAGGATCGTTTCAAGCGGCTTTATCCTGATACTTATCCAGAACATCCTGAATCAGGGTTACACGAGTGTTCACCAGGAGAAAAAGGTAGTCTTAAGCAAAGTAAAGCTATAAATATAGAATATAATATGAAATCTGAGTTCGTGAAAAAAACGGACACCCTTGAAAAAGCAATAGAAATAATAATCCGATCAGTGGATCCAGAAAAGATCATTCTATTCGGCTCACGCGCGAGAGGCGATCATAAAAAAGAAAGTGATTATGATATATGCGTAATTAAAAAAGGTGTTTCACATAGAAGAAAAGTTGCTCAGCAGATTTATAGGTTTCTCTATGGTATGGGAGCGCCTGTTGATATTATTGTTGAAACTCCAGAAAAGTTTGAAGAATTGAAAGATAATCCTTTTATGATATATAAAGAGATTTCAAAGTCCGGGAAAGTGGTCTATGAGAAATGAGT
>CAYSLW010000108.1:0-3571 GCA_964431955.1 uncultured Candidatus Methanoperedens sp.
CGCAGATGTCCCCGGTTCAAGTCCGGGTCTGGGCATGTGATTCAATTACATATCTGGAATTTAGAAGTCTGAATTATAAAGAAGGAGCATGACAAAATCGTTATCGAGAAGGCATGAAAAAATAAGAAATGGTACGGCAGAGCCGCACCAGTCTTAAAACCGGTAGTTCCAGCCGATGATTTATATGTATTCATGGGATATATAGTCTATCGTCATATCCTATATAGACCAGCCTATCGTTAACCTAATATTTCTTGAGAACATATTCTATGTCATGCCGTGGTGGCAGAGCGGCAAATTGTGCCGATCTTATGAATCGGTAGTTCCAGCCGAACTACATGGGTTCAAATCCCATCCACGGCGCTTCTTTCGGCTGTGGTCAGGGGCGCCATAACGCCCACTATTCCCACTGTTACCTAAACACTATCAGATGGTCGGTTTTGGTAAAAAATCGGTGGGCTTCATGGAGGTTTATGCCTGCACTTAAAAAAAGAAAAACATATTCTGACAAATGCCCGGTATGCGGCGGCGATATTCACCCTCTGGGTGATGAAGAAATTTATTTCGACGAACTCCCGCCCAGTGCTCCTGTTCTTGCTGAAGTAAGCCCCGGGCATTGGGTAAAAGTAATAGAGAGAAAGCCTGCAAGAACATAAAAAAACACCCCCTTATTTCCTCTGGAACGCAATGATAAATAATTAACTTTAACGCCATCGTTAAGTATATTCTAACGCTGATACATACCATCGACTATGACCAGGCAAGTATACATGGACCACAGCTCCACCACTGCTGTCGATCCTGCAGTTACAGAAGCCCTGCTTCCTTATTTTTCTGAAAGATTCGGCAATCCTTCAAGTTTATACAGCATCGGAAGACAGGCAAGAAGAGCAATCGAGGAGGCAAGGCAGAGAGTTGCTGACCTCATAGGAGCAAAAAAAGAGGAGATAATATTCACAGGCAGCGGCACCGAATCAGACAACCTTGCAATAAAAGGCATAGCGTACAAGAACAGGAAAAAGGGCGACCGCATTATCACAAGTTCGATTGAGCACCACGCTGTGCTGCACACCTGCAAATACCTTGAAGCACAGGGGTTCAAGGTCACATATCTGCCTGTAAGTAAAGAAGGACTTGTGAACCCCGAGGACGTTACGAGAGCAATCACGCCGCAAACAATACTGATAACGATTATGCATGCCAATAACGAAATAGGCACGATCCAGCCCATCGAAGAGATTGGCAAAATCGCTAAAGAAAGAAACATCCCATTTCATACAGATGCTGTTCAGACTGCGGGAAAAATCCCTGCGAATGTAGAGGCTCTCGGCGTTTCCCTGCTGTCCATGAGCGCGCATAAAATGTACGGACCAAAAGGCGCAGCGGCGCTCTATATCAGGAAAGGGACTTTTATAGAACCACAACTGCACGGCGGGGGACATGAGAGAAATCTGCGCTCAAGTACAGAAAATGTTCCCGGGATTATTGGTTTTGGAAAAGCCTGCGAACTTGCAAAGGAACGCCTGTATGAGGAAGCGAAAATAGCAGACCTGAGAGACCGGCTTATCAAGGGAATTCTTGAAATTAAGGATTCGTATCTTAACGGGCATCCAACAAAGCGCCTTCCCAATAACGCAAATTTCAGGTTCAGCTACATCGAAGGCGAATCCATGATATTGAACTTAGACATGAAAGGCGTCTCAGCGTCAACAGGTTCAGCCTGTTCATCCACATCCCTTGAGCCCTCGCACGTTCTTTTGGCTATAGGTTTGAAACCCGAAGAAGCACACGGTTCTTTGAGATTGACCCTGGGACGCGGGAACACGCAGGAAGATGTGGATTACGTGGTTTCAGTACTGCCTGAAATCGTGAACAAGCTCAGGATGATATCCCCGCTTGCGAGGTGAAAAGATGACAGATGGGTACAGCGAAAAAGTGATGGAGCATTTTGCCAACCCGAGAAACGTTGGCGAGATAAAGGATGCAGATGGGATTGGGAAAGTGGGGAATCCTGTATGCGGCGACCTTATGTGGATTTACATAAAAGTGAAGGATAACAGGCTTGAGGACGTCAAGTTCAAGACCTTCGGGTGCGGCGCTGCCATTGCAACGAGCAGCATGATTACCGAGATGGCGAAAGGCAAGACTCTTGAGGAAGCGCTTAAAATCACCCGCAGCGATGTTGCAGATGCGCTTGACGGGCTGCCTCCCATAAAGATGCACTGCTCTAATCTTGCTGCAGATGGCTTGCACGCTGCAATAAAGGATTATCTTGAAAAATCTGGGAAGAAGATGGAGCTTCCGAAAACAGAAACCGCAGATGAACATGGATTGGGTGAGTGAGCGATATAAACAGCGAACTGGTACGAACTTGTGCGAACTCTGGTTGAAAAGTTCGAGTTTGTTTGAGTTCGCTTCGCTCCAAGCTCAAAAGTATTCTGGGTTTCGCTTCATGTTTTCATTGTTTCAACTAATATCGTTCTTTATTTCTGGTTTATTTCAAAATATTTCAAGCCGGTTCACTTTTTATTGAGAGCTTCTGGAATTCTGTTATTCGTTGTCGGGCTTTTTATCATCTTCTGGGGTATGTATTCACTGAGGAAGGCTGTCTTCATTCCGGGTAATAAATTGATATCAGCCGGTCCATACAAATACGTCCGCCATCCCATGTACCTCGGCGGGATTATGGGTGCGCTCGGGCTTGCAATTTTCGCAGGCTCGCTTCTCGGCGTAATGTACTCGTTCGCGCTTGCGCTTGTGCTTTCTCATATCTCGAATGCTGAGGAGGAGCTGAGGGCGAGGTTCGGGAGCAAGTATGGGGATTATGGAAGGAACTTCCAAAGCTATTCCCACGTGCAAGGTATTAGATGCCAACTTTCTTGAGGGTTTTCAAGTGAAAAATCAACTTCAAACCGAAGTCCTTTCCAGCATCTTCCGTACAATTTCCTCTGCTCTGGGTGCTACCTCAGCCTTGATTTTTTCAAATTCATTTTCACCAAGTTTTTCTTTCAGACTTTTAAGGTTTGATTCTGTTGTTTTAAGCTTTGGATATTTAATTTCTGCGCGAATACCTTTAGCCAACCAGTAGCATGCAAGCGCCTCTTTATACATATTCTTTCTCTGAAAAGCAACCCCCAAATTATTAAGCTGTCTACTTTCCCCTCTCCTGTCCTCGATTTCCTGAGCTATCGCAAGTGCCTTTTCAGAATATTTGATTGCTTTTTCAAACTGTCCGATATCGCAGTAAGCTAAACCGAGGTTTCCGAGACCATTTCCTTCCTCTCGCTTGTCTCCGATTTCCTGAAATATCGCAAGTGCCTTTTCATAATACTCTATTGCTTTTTCAACCTGTCCGAGATCGCTGTAAGCATTACCGAGGTTTCCAAGTCCAGCGCCTTCCCCTCGCCTGTCTCCGATTTCCTGAGCTATCGCAAGCGCCTTTTCATAATACTCTATTGCTTTTTCAATCCGTCCGAGATCTCTGTAAGCATTACCGAGGTTTCCAAGGCGATTTCCTTCCCCTTGCCTGTCTCCGATTTCCTGAGCTATGGCGAGCGCCTTTTCGTAATAC
>CAYSLW010000108.1:3671-7063 GCA_964431955.1 uncultured Candidatus Methanoperedens sp.
TCTATTGCTTTTTCAACCTGCCCAAGATCGCTATAGGCAGTGCCGAGATTTCCAAATTCAGCGCCTTCCCCTCGCCTGTCTCCGATTTCCTGAGCTATGGCGAGCGCCTTTTCGTAATACTCTATTGCTTTTTCAACCTGCCCAAGATCGCTATAGGCAGTGCCGAGATTTCCAAGGTTAGCACCTTCCCCTCGCCTGTCTCCGATTTCCTGAAAAATCGCAAGCGCATTTTCATAACACTTGATAGCTTTTTTATACGAACCGATTTGATCATATAAAATTCCAAGAGAACCGAGCAGATATCCGCTTATTTCATCCTCTCCGGAAAGCTCCGATAGCAGTTTTTCTTTTAACTCGATACTACGCTTGATCTCATCCAATGATTTATATTCAGTTTCCAGGGCAAATTCAATAAGAGCAGGTCTGCGTTCTTTTGCCAGAGGTACTTCCATGAATTCTACTACGCGGTTCCTGAAAGCAAAGAAGTCTGGCGCATCAGAACTAATGCGAGCGAGTTCTTCTTCCCTTACCCAGAATACAACTTTAGCATGATGCTCAACAAGTTCTTCCCGCTTGAAATTTAAAAACTGGAGAGCTTCAGGAATTCCTTTCTCCATGTTATGCACAAGAAAAACAGTATTATTGGAATTCATCGATGAGATATACGAAGGAATATCTTTGTTTTTCCCAGCATCAACGCTGACAACTTTAATTCCTTTATCCTTCAGGAATTTTTCAAGAGATTTCTCTACATCACTTCGCAAAAATTCGCTCAGGTACATAGCAAAAAGAATGGATGGTTTATTATATTTATGAGCGCGGGTTAGGTAATTGCCAAGCCTTGAAACGCGCGCCTCAAAAGTATCCTTTGCCTCGCTCATGTCCTTAAAAGTTCTTCAAGTGCAGGATGTATATCGCACCAGTTTTCATCATTTGTATATTCCAGAACGCTTAGATTGTGCAGTAAATGCCCAATCCTTTCTATCCCGCATATTTCATTGTTCTTACAGATTTCTTTAAGAGTGGCATAATCTTCCGACTTCAATATCCGCTTGAAATCGCTTCTTATCTCCCGCTCTGCTTTTTCCACATCTTCTTTTATTATGCGATTCCTTCCGTTTTCTATCGCGCCATCTGCTGCTATCTGCATTATCCGTGCCGTTTCCCTGAATACCCCAGCGCCCATTTTGATAGCATGTTCAAGAGCGTCGGTCTCGATTAAATCCTCATTCATTCTTTTGAAAATAAATGACTTCATTAGCCCATAGCCTTTTTCATCCTCATGGTCTCTATCTTTCTTAGAATGCAATTTAATGTTAGGAAGAAAATACCTGTTTTCCCTTATCGCAGTAAACTCTTGTGCGAAAAACATAGAAATCGGCACGGTATAAACAATGGCGCATGCTGGCTGGGTAATTGCAGTATAGTTATCATAAAATATTTTCTTTGCCTGCTCTAAACCGGGTTTGTCTAAGTCATCGATTAATACTAGCACATTCCTCCTTTCTTTGCCTTCAATATCAGCAGTAATCAGATTTATTTTGTCGATCAGTTCAGATAGTCGGGGTTCAATTTTTCTCCTGATAGTCTTTCTTGTGGTATCCTCTGCTCTAATTTTTGCAAGTACGGAAAGGAAAAAAGTTTTGAGCCCGCCTTCAATTGAGGTTTCAAAGGACGATATTTCTTCCCTGACCTGCTCAACTATGTCGTTCTTCCATCTCTCAAGCGCTTCTATAAGCTCAGGTCTCAATTCATTGCCTTTATCGGTGTACTGAAGATACAATTGTGCCCCTATTGAAAACAGCACATCAACGTAATCAAGATTATTAACATCGCAGACATCTTTAACAGAATATTTCATCACGAAGAATTTTCTATTAATTTCATCATCTGCTTCAAGCCTGTTAAGCTCAGTCGATTTACCGCATCCCCTGTGACCTGAAAAGAAGTATTTGGGCTGCACTCTGTGCTCTCTCATAAGTGCTCTGATCAGCTTATTTAAAGGCTTGCCTTCTCTCTCTACATGAAATGGGCAGTCGGCTGGTAGAGGAAAAAATGGGTCAAAATTACTCCACGCAAGGTCGAGATTATCAGCAACTATGAATTCTTCTGGCATCTTACTCTCCTGAAATGTTTACAAGCTATTTAAGAACGCTTATAATTTAAACCTTTACACAAAATCCTCCATCAGCTTGCCTATATCAACATCATCAATCCCCTACTTCACCAGCGGCATCTCTTTAATCTGTGGAAGCTCATCCTCGTAAGTGGGCGAGAGCACCTTATAAAACACGCCGATGGGTATCCGCTCGCCCCATTCCTGCGACTTTACGAAAGCAGACATCTTGTCTTCGGGTTTATGCCCCACAGTTTCTAAATCATATATCCTCTGCTTGTACCAGTCGTAATCTGGAGGTAATTCGCCATGACGCCCTCCTTTTCCAGCGCAATCATCGCTTCTTTTACCGGACCTTTTGTCGAGCCCGCAGCAATTATCGTAACCGCTGCATCCTTTGGACTAAAAATATCTGGATGCTTAAGTTCCCTCGCAAGCATATCCCGCTTCTTCATCCTTTTCTCCATCATCTTTTTTCTTTCCTCTATCTCTTCTGTGATTGCCTTCTTCATCATGCTCATCGCTTGCGGCTGTGTAGGGCCCTTTTTCATGCCAGGTATGGTTCTTGGTGATATCCCGTTTTCAGTGAATTTATATCTCTTGAAAAATGTCTTCTCATCGGAAGCTGCAAGTGCCTCAGGCGAGACATAAATGCCGCGTGTTTTCTTCCCAGTTCCACAGCCTTTGCCTTATCTGCTTCCGCTGGCGCGCATCTGCGTCAATCTGCGAAATCTGCGTCTGTGATAATTATTGAAATCACTGGTTTTTGAGATAGTGCCGTTCTATGGTATTCCATATTTTTTAAAATCTGGTTACACCATGAAGCTCATATCTCAACTTATTGACATAACTATTAAGACTTTCAATATCCTTAATCCTTTTTTTCGTAAGTGCGCGTATCCTTGACCGGATATCCGTATTCGGCATAATACCGAAAGTTAGAAGATGGTGAATAATTTTCCGTGCCACTATACCACCTTTTTTATCCCAGTCCGTCAATAAGACAATCTCTTTTCTGCTCCTGGACAGCAATTCTGCGAATTCAAGCAGGGGCTGCTGGGAAGCAAGCGAAATTTCGCCTTTTATGCCGAGGAAGCGCAAAGACTCAGTGTCTTTTCTCCCCTCCACAACGATAATTGCCCCGCTGTCTGCAAGTGTTTGAAGTTCCACAATAAGCTCCTCGAGCCTTTCAAGACGTTCTAAATCTTCAAGAGTGGCGCTGTTCATTTTTGAGTTAAAACCTTCAGGATATCAGTTGAATTTACGCCTGTAATCT
>CAYSLW010000109.1:0-7024 GCA_964431955.1 uncultured Candidatus Methanoperedens sp.
TAGAAGGTGGCTGAATGAACGACTTCCTTGATAAGCTATTAAAAATCCAGTCAGATTATTTCAGACGTATGCAGTTTCTTTTTATTTTGGATTTGATCTCTATCTTCAGCATTTTTTATGCGATTTTCATTATCTTTCAAGTTGAGTATTTCTTAGGGCATTCTTCTTCATTAGCATTTATACCGAGTTCTATCATTAAAATCACGCCCCCGGTTTTGGCATTTATTATTGCTATAATAGGCGCTTACTTAGTGCACAGAAACGATCATAAAATAAATGTTAATTTATTGATTGAAAACAAGTATTCTGAACTGAAAGAAAAACTTAGAACTGCTTATGATAACAGAATGGAAACAAATGTTATTGTTGATGCGTTAAAAAGCCTTGTTTCGAGCGGTCTGGTTGTTGTTTCAGCATCCAACCTTATATCAACAAGCGCAGTAGTTACAAAAATCATATTAGTAACGATATTTATTTCTGGTGCAACTGTCATTTCATCAAACCCTGATAAATACAGCATCCCGCCTGATACGATAGCCGATAATTTCAAAAATATAACCGGCATCGGTAAAGAAGCTGTGAACGAAACCATCGAAGTCGTGGGTCGCCCTGAGGAATTTGATAAAGTGGGAGTCAAAGGCGGAGGAGACATCTTCGGCAAACCCAGGATTGCATCCATCGAAGGCAAGAATATCGACCTCACGCTTTATTCAGGCATGGGTACAGGATTTGAGGTAAGGGATGCAAGCCAGACCCAATTCCAGTTCATCAGGTCAGCAGCGTTTCCAGTGGATGTCCTGGGTTCCAATGTTTCTGATGGAGGCTACAGCATCCTTATGAAAAAAACAGAAGCAGAAAAGAAATTAATCGAAGATTATGCGGTTAAAAGGAGTTAGAAAATATGAGTAACGAGACATTTAAAAGTTCAAAAGGAATTTTCAAGGAACTTCTTGATGAGATAGGTAAGGTTATTGTAGGGCAGCATGAAGCCATCGAGCAGATGATGATAGCGATTCTGTGCAACAGCCATGCGCTTGTGGAGAGCAACCCCGGGCTTGCGAAAACCCTCACCATAAGCACGATATCGAAAGCGCTTGACCTGAAATTCAACAGGATTCAGTGTACCCCGGACCTCATGCCTTCTGACATCACAGGCACATATATTATAGAGGATATAGGAGGAAAGAAGCAGTACCGCTTTGAGCCAGGACCTGTGTTCGCGAATATCGTGCTTGCAGATGAGATAAACAGAGCCTCGCCCAAGACGCAGAGCGCCATGCTTGAGGCTATGCAGGAAAAACAGGTAACAATAGGAAACAAGACTTACCCCCTTGACAAGCCCTTTTTTGTGCTTGCAACCCAGAACCCGATTGAGATGGAGGGCACGTATCCCCTGCCTGAGGCGCAGCTTGACAGGTTCCTGCTCAAAATATTGATGGATTATCCAAGTTTTGAGGATGAAAGCGAGATTGTTAACAGGTACACGAAAAACATTACCCCATCGGTAAAACAGGTGGTTTCAAAGAGCGAAGTACTTGAACTCCAGAAACTCACACGCGACGTCCCGATAGCAGAGGATATAAAAACCAGGGCGATCAAAATCGTGACCGCAACGCGGGAAAAGAGCCAACATATCGAATACGGCGCCTCGCCGCGTGCCTCTATCGGCATTATCCTGGCTGCCAAGGCAAGGGCATTAATGAGAGGAAGGAATTACGTGAGCACGGAGGATATAGATGCCATGGCTTACCCTGTGCTTCGTCATAGAGTCATTCTCACATTCGAGTCAGAGCGCAAAGGCATGACCACAGACCAGGTGACTTCAGATATTCTGAAAACCGTGAAATAAAAAATGATTGACACATCATTCTTCAAGGAGCTTGACCGCTTCTCGTTCATGGTACGCAAACGCGTATCCACCGCCTACAGCGGCAGCCGGCGTTCAATTTTAAAAGGCAGGGGCATGGAACCTGTGAGCTACCGTGAATACACGCAGGGAGACGATTTTAAGATAATAGACTGGAAGGTATACGGGCGCACAGAGAAGCTCTATGTCAAGGAGTTCGAAGAAGAAAAGAGCCTGACCACGCACATACTGCTTGATACCAGCAAGAGCATGGATTTTCGCAATAAATTTGAATATGCTGCCATGCTTGCTCTGGGATTTGCCTATCTTGTGACCAAGGACAACGAGAAGTTCGGTGTTTCTACGTTTGCGGAGGAGATAAACATCACAAAACCCAGGCGGGGCAGGAAGTACCTCTCCCAGACCATCGACCTTCTCAATAGCACAGCGCTGCTTGGCAAAACGAGATTCGATTACTGCATGGAAAAATATGCAAGCATTATAAAATCAAGGTCGCTAGTGTTTATTATTTCGGATTTCATGGCTGACATCGATGCCGTCAGGAGCGCGATATTCAGGCTCGGGGACAATGAGCTTGTTCTAATCCAGGTGCTTGACCCCGTGGAGAAAAACCTTGACCTGGGGGGCGAGGCAAAATTGATCGACCTTGAGACAGACAGGAAAATGGACATCTATACAAGCCCCCGCCTCCGTACAGAATATGAAAAGCGCCTGAACGATCATATAGCAAGGATCAAAGAAACGTGTATTGCTGTGGGGGCGGATTTCCATACCGTAACCACGGATAAACCTGTATTTGATGCCATATTCGAGGTTATAAACCAGCGAGAAGTGAGGGAAATTAAGAGGTAGAAAATGGGTCTTCTGGATTTATTATACGCCAATCCTGTACAGTTTGCAAATGAAATTGGGCTCTATGCCCTTCTTTCCATCATCCCTCTTATTATAATATACCTTCTGAGACCAAGACCCAGAAAGTTGAAAATCCCCTCGCTCATGTTCCTTTTTGACATCGAAAAGAAGAAAAGGCTCAACATTTTCAGGAAATTCCTCAAAGACCCCCTGTTTTTGATTCAGTTGCTCGTGCTCACCCTGGTCTCTCTTGCAGTTGCTGCGCCCTTTATCATGGCAAACGAGGAGGCAGGAGGAGGACATACAGTTGTTATCCTCGACGCCTCAGCAAGCATGCAGGCAGACGGCAGGTTCGCAAAAGCACTTGAGCAGGCAGATAAATTCCTCTCTGCAAAGAACACGATAATTCTGGCTGAGAGCGTGCCCGTGATGGTGATGAAGGAAGCGCCTTCAAGCAGCGCCTCGGATGCTCTAAAAAAATTGAAGGCTAAAGCCACAGGCGTAGACCTGTCAAGCGCCATTCTTCTCGGCAGGAGGATGCTTCCAGAAGGCGGCAGGATTGTGGTTTTCTCGGATTTTACGAGCTTTATCGGGGACGACCCATCAGTTTCGAAGAAACTGGCTGAAGCCAGCGGCATCAATGTGGAGTTTGTCACTGTAAGCGGAAGGACAGACAACACAGGCATAGTGAACGGCTGGTTTGAATCAAACAGGGATTATAAGATAATCGTTAAAAACTTTAATAAAGAGGCAGAGGATGTCAAAATCGATGTTATAACAGACGGCAAGAACGTGCTTTCCAGCCCCCTTAACCTCAAAGGGCAGTCAAGTGAGTATTTCGCCATCAGCAACCTGGGACCCGGCACAACGAAAATCTCACTTAACATTGAGGATGCTCTTTCTGTGGATAACAATGCCTATGTAATCATACCGGAATCAGTAAAAAGAGACCTTCTTTATGTCACAGACAATGCAAAGTCCCCGTCCGTTACTGCCCTTGGTCTTATACCGTACACCACAGTTAAAAAAACAGACACGAAAAGCATCCCTGCGCTGTCAGGTTATTCCACAGTCTTTGTGAGTTCACCCCTGTCACCAGAAGCGGCAAAAAGCCTGTCTGATTATGTTAAAGGTGGGGGAAATACGGTTATAATCGCATCATCAGGCTTGCAGGACATGGAGCTACTGCCTGTTGAACTTGACGCTCTATACAATAAGACATCGCTAAACGTTGTTCAGCCGAGCAGGATTACCGAGGGCATCGGTATCGAAAAAACAGATGTCAAGAAACATTTCAAGGCGCGGGTGAAACGGGGTGCGGTATCGCTTGTCGAAGGAGGGGATAAATCGACAATACTGGCTTACTGGAAGTTCGGGAAAGGGGTTGTGATTTTTTCAGGACTTGCTGACCCCCAGGGAGAGAATATCTACGACCCGCTTAATGAGAATGTCTGGAATGACTTCCATGCGAACCCTGCTTATCCGCTATTCTGGAAACAGATGCTGGAATGGATAAGCGGCAGTCTTGATGTGAGCGAATATAACGCAAAGACAGGAATGTTCATAAAACTGCCAGCAATCCAGACCGTAAAAACCCCTGGCGACAGCGTGACAACAGACCTCCTGCTGCTTGATGAAGTGGGGATTTATGAACTGCCAGATAAGGACGTTGCAGTAAATCTTTTTGATGAAAAGGAATCAAATCTGGAAGGCAGCGCAGTGCTTGCAGGGAATGTAACTGCCTTGAAAGAGATACCTGCTGTCCAGATCGTTCGCAAGCCAAAATACCTTGATATCTATCTCATAATTGCCGGGATGTTCTTTGTATTTTTTGAATTATATTACCTGCGCTGGAGGGGTGAGTTGTAATGGATATCCCGCAGTTTGCAAATCCCCTTATTCTCCTGCTTATCAGCCCTGTGGTGCTTGCAGGATGGTATGCTGTTCGTAAAGGCATCTCCAGAGCGCTGATAATCTCGCGCGTGATAATCCTGAGCCTTCTTATAATTGCACTGGCTTCGCCATTTACGCTGGGCACAAGCACGGTGCGTGATGAGGTGCCAAGGATTACAGTGGTCTCCGACCAGACCATGAGCATGGATTTATTCAATAAAGATACGGGGCAGAAAATATTCGAATCCATAAAATCAAAGACGCCTACCACATACAGGCAGTTTGCCGGGATAAGCTCGCCAATCGGGGATGAGGTGATTAATAATGCGGAGAATAATAACCTGGTGCTTGTGAGCGACGGGAATAATAACCACGGCAAAGACCTTTTCGATGCCATCTCTTTTGTCTCAAGAACAGGGACAAAAGTGTTTGCTGTGAAACAGAAGCCCATACACAACGATGCAAGCGTTGAGATAGAGAGCGCCAAGAACCTCATAGTCGGGAATGAGAACATTTTCAATATCGTGGTAAGGCAGGCAGGCGATGAGATAAAATACGATCTCGATGTGGAGATAGCTAAGGATAAATCTGTGGTGAAAAAAGCAGAAATAAAAGATATTGTGCAAACAGAGCGTGTTAAAACCACTCCTGTCTCGCACACATTCGATTCGTTGGGGACATACAGGGTTACAGCCACACTAAAGCCCACGGGCGAGGACAGGTTCAAGCTCAACAATGTTTTCTATAAGGCTGTGTTCGTGGTGCCCAAGCCAAAGGTGCTGGCTGTGACCGATGATACCTCTTCGCCGCTTTATAAAATCGCAACAAGCCTGTACCAGGTCACAGCCCTGAATGCGGTGCCGGATGACCTTTCGCCTTACAAGGCTGTGATAATAGATAACAAAGGGGCGGCGCAGTTGAGCGCGGATTCTTTGAGGAAATATGCGGGCAGCGGCGGAGGGCTTGTGGTAGTGGGAGGGGACGCGGCGTATGATAAGGGGAATTACAATAACTCGCCTGCCGAAGCTCTGCTGCCGATAATTTCGAGGGCGGCGGAGTATAAGGGGGGAAGGAATGTGATGATTGTTATTGATTCTTCAAGCAGTACCGGCATTGGAGACCCTCCTTTTATCAGTTTTATTAATGCAAATGCCATAAGCATAGTATGGTATATTGGACGAGATAACAACGTGGGTGTAGTAGCCTTTGGAGGTAAGACTACAGAAAAAACAGATATTCTATCAATGAGTAGCGAGGTAAACAGGGCGGAGCTTGAAAAGTTCATTAGAGACATTGGGCCAAAAGGAGGAGAAATTACTACAGATCTTGATGTAGGACTTCTTGCAGCAGAGGAATTATTAAAACCAGTGAGTGGCTCAAAGGAGATTATAGTTATATCAGACGGCTTAATGCCTCCTGGCAAAGATTTCGAACGCATAAAAAAGGTAGCAGAGGATTTAAAAAGCAAAGATACTCGAATCCATTTTTTCCAGGTAATTACATCCTATGAAGTAGATGCAAAGGCAAATATATTATACGACGAAATAGCTCAAGTTTTTAATAAGCCGGCCGTGGTTATTGATCCAGGACATAAAATATGTGCTCCTGATAAGCCTTGCCCTGAAGATGAGAAGCCTGAAATCACTCTAACTCCAACACCCACGCCTACCCCTGAAATCAGCTACGAATACCCGCTCGCAGCCGTGGATACAAACCATTTCATCACAAAATACATCAACCTCACCGCTTCTGTGACCGGGTATAACGACGTCACGCCAAAGCTCGGCTCCGACCGCCTCGTAGCCACCACGCGCGGGAAGCCAATCCTCACCACATGGGGCTTCGGGCTGGGCAGAGTTGCTTCTTTCACCACAGATAACGGGAATCCATCGGGTAATACCGCATGGGCTTCGGCAGTTTACAGCGGCGAGAACGCGCGCCTCATCGCTGCTATGATAAACTGGGCAATCGGAGACCCGCGCCCCAGGGAAGGCGTGGTGATACAGGCTGAGGACATCTGGGGAGGGACGCCCGGCAGGGTTGTTGTCACTTCAAACACGCTGCCGCAGGTGAAGCTTGACGGCGCGCCGCTTGACCTTTCAAGAACGGGACCAACCACGTACGAAGCCTCGATAAACCTTGAGAAAGAGGGATTCCACGACCTATCAGGATACGGGATAGCTGTGAACTACCCGCTTGAATACAGGGAGGTTGGTTTTAATGAAAAACTCAATACTGTTATTGAATCAAACGGCGGGCGTGTTTATAGTGAAGACGAGGTCGAGGGGCTGCTGCTTCTGGATATAAAGGAAAAAGCAGTCAGGACTGTGCAGGAGCCAAAGAGCCAGAAAGAGCCATTCCTGCTTGCGGCGCTTATTTTGTTCCTGGGCGAGGTGATAGTCAGGAGGCTTA
>CAYSLW010000110.1:0-6982 GCA_964431955.1 uncultured Candidatus Methanoperedens sp.
CATTTAACGTTGAAATATCGAAAGGCTACTGCGCTTTAGCGCGGTAGCAGTTTACTGCGGACGATAGGCGTCTTTCATGCTCTCAAAAGTCGATAGAATCCAGAACAAAACCCCAAAACCCTAAAATTCAGGCGCGAAAGAGCATCAAGAATTCTTTTTACCTCGCACGAGCTGAATTTATAATAGTAATAGAATTCTAAGATCGCCATATGTTTTCCTAAACAGTTCGGAAGCCATTTTCTCAGCAATCTTTTTGCCTTCATCAGTTAAACTATAATTCTGAGAGCGATAATACCTTAAAAGCCCTTTGCTGTGCAAGCTTTTAATAATTTTAGCTAAATTTTTATGATATTTAGGAGGCAACTTTTTGCGTATAGTAGCTTCATTGATGTTTTTACTCGGTGATATATGCAGTTTACCTAATATTTCAAGGACTTTACATTCATCCTTTGTTAGTTCATAACCGCTCATTCAGCCTAATGTAGTATAGGGGACTTTATAAAGCCAGCACAAAAGAATTAAATAGGATGGAAACTAAACTAGAAGACTATATATTAAACTATAGAGTACTATGTATGTATTATCAGAACTGTTTGGGAACTGTCCGCAAGTAAAAATAGTTGAAACTTTTGCAGAATACTACGATGATACTTTGTCTGGCTCAGATATCGTACAAATGACAGGTGTATCAAAAGCAACCGTTTACTCCCATATAGATAAATTATTAAAAGAAGATATTATAGAAAAAGCAGAAAAGGTTGGTAAAACACAGCTTTACCAACTTAACAGCAAAAATCCAAAAGCAAAAATAGTCTTAATACTAGAACGATTTATCGTAGCAGAACGACTTGAAAAATTAGTCAAAAAAGAACCTACTGGGGTAGTTTCTGAATTTGCTGGCATACCGGAAACAATTAAAAGTGTAACAACACCTACCACAGAAACGGCCATTAATATCTCAGGTTATGCATCAGTCCCTTGTGGGATATGTGCAACTTCTCAGAGTGATGAGAAAAATACACATGAAGATTGGAGGATTTCCTATGGATGAAGATAAAGCAAAAAAAATTGAAATAAAAGTTGATATAGAACACCTAATAAAGAGAAAGGATTATACATTCTACTCCAACGCCGCTGGAGTTACACGAACTGAAACTGATGTTTATATAGATTTTATACAGCTTCCTCCTGAAGATAATATAGTACCTTCAGTGAGAATATATATGGCCCCAAATTATGCGGAAAAGCTTTTAAATGCTCTACAAAACGTGCTTGCTTTATTTAAAGAGGAAAAAATAAAAGGTAAAGAGGAAAAGAAATAATATACTTGCCCCCCTGCGCCTGAATAGACGTAAAACACAGCAGTAAAACTTACAGAAATCTCAAATCATAGAGCATCCTCCTGATGCCCCCGAATTTAAGTTGTGCCATATGGCCAGTACTCCTATGTCTCTAATTATGCATTTAGCTCCTTTATAATTTTCAGGTATTCATCAATCAAATGAGATTTCATTCCAGTAACAATTGTAATCTCTTGCTTGCTCATTCCATTATCAACACACCACTTCACTTTATTGAAGTGCAAGCAATACCTTTGCACAGCCTCTGGACTATGATTTGTTTCCCGTGCTACCAGTAAAGGTTCTTTCTTTTCCAAAAAAACTTTACGGATTATCACAGTTTTATGGGATATTGCTGTACCCATATCCATATCATATCCTGTAAAGTGCAGTATTGTATTCGTTCGTTTCTCATAATTCAGTCTTAATAGGGACATATAAGAATTATCATAGCACAAAATCAATGAAACGTCTCTCATGGACAACAAACCGCCCTGTTCATATGCTTCTGTTAGCAATCTCGCTATTATATCCTGAACAATTTTCTCTCGATTGACGCCATTGCAATACTTTTCGATATCGATTTCACTCACCACAGTTAAAGTAACTGGAACAAATCCTGGATTATCACATGTTGGTCTGGTGTCCTTACATAATGCCAGCCATCGCATCTGACCTAATTTTATTTTATCCTTTGAATAGTAGAATCGTTCAAGAATATTCATTAGCTCTTTCACGAAAAGTTCCCTGACTTTTTCTCCTCCCAGTGAGGGAAACTCTGTTTTTAGGAAGTTCATTAAAGCAGGCTCTGTAAACCTCTCCTTTGCAGATTCATATTTGCATTTTGCCAATTTGAGATTCATATCATCGCCCTCTTCCTTTCTGGTATTCTGTTGTTTTTTAAAAAGTTCTCTATCTCTTGTATTCTTGTAGGAAGAGCCTCATTTTTATACCTCTCAAAAAGTTCCTGATATACAGTGACAAGGGTTTTTGATACACTGAGTAGGAAGGCAATGCTTGTTTTATCCTTTCCTTCTTTTGTGAGAGCGATAACCCTCTTAAATAATTGGAGATATCTTGAAACAGCATCTATAGAGTGATTTGTTGCTCTGCTGATATATGCAGGCTCATATCCCTCTAACCATAATTTGACAACTTGTTCTTTGTGAGTTGTCGTCCTACCGATATCCTTTTGTGTTGATCTCAATGGTATGTTTTCACCAAGGTCACGTAGAATACTGAGATCGCGTGTTATCGTTCTATAGCCTGCACTGAGTATCTTGTATGCCAGATCCTCTACAGTCAGGAGTGTTCCCTGTTCAAATGCTTCTCTTGTTACTCTTTTTATTCGTTCTATTCTGAGTGCAGGGATGCCATTATTTAATCTGATGTAAAGATCGCTTTGACCATTGTCTATGGTCAGAATAACACTCTTGAATTTGCATTCTTTGATTGGTTTTCCAGCAGGTTCATTCAGGTCTATCGCCTGCACAACTATGTCCAGAATTAACGAACAATTTGTTGTCTTTTATTGCTGAATGTCTTTTTCCACTGTTTGCTGCCATTTGAATCTATCTTGACCAGCGATAGATTGTACACGGCTGCTCAGTCCTTCTATCGCTTCTTGTTTGAACTGCTGATCCAGTGTTTTGAAAGCAAGCCTATCATACCGTTCTTTTTCTTGATTTCGTTTCATTTTCAGTACCTCAATTTTGTGTATATTTATCCTCCAAAGTTGAAGTACTGGCCATTTGGCACTATTTCATTCGGGGGTCAGTGACGAAAAAGAGCAAAAATCCCAAAGGAAGAACTGTTAGTCCTTGGAACAAATCTGCGTTCATCTGCGTAAACCTTTAAAAAAGGTTTATCAAACGAGGGGTATGCGGAAGCATACCCCAACACTGCGCAAGCCGAAGTTTCGGCTTATCTGCGGTTTTTTATTTTATTTTACGATTATTTCAGAATCTGACTTAGATGCAGGCACTAAAATTTCAGTAACAATAATCGATACAACCACAAATCAAGTAATTGCAGTCTCCAGGGCTACTGTAAAGCACGCCTAAATCCTCTCCGTATCCTCGCTTCCGCACTGCGGGCATGGTATCGGGATAAAGTTCGGGTCTGCCTCGAATTCAAAGCTGCAAACTTTGCATATAAAGAATACAGCAGACTGGTTCACTTCTTCCATAATATCTCCTTTGATGTAATTTTTGAAATGTTAACTCACAACTATCTGAAATAAGACTTATAGATTTTTATATTTTTTGGTTATGAAAATAGGCAATGTCTCAAAAACCAGTGATTTCAAAAATTATCACAGACGCAGATTTCGCAGATTGACGCGGATGCCACTTAAATCTGTGTTAATCAGCGTAAAACTTTAAGAAAGTTTTATCAAACGAGGGGTATGCAAAGCATACCCCAACACTGCGTAAACCGAAGTTTCGGTTTATCTGTGTCTTAAAAATCACTGGAAAATGATACAGTGCCCTACAAAATCATATATTATAATAATTTTTTAAATTTAAATATTCAATATAAATTCTTCGCCATCCACAAAAAGCATGGGCTTTGTGATAATGCCGTCAAGATGAATCCCGGCTATAACATCCCCGCCAAAGGTGCTGTTATCCCCGAGAGCAATATGCACCGTACCTCCAACCTTCTCATCCTCAAGAACATTCCCGATTAGCTTTGCTGCCGGATTGATACCAATGCCGAATTCTGCAATGTTCCGTGCTTTTTCTCCAACCTTATCAAGCATGGCAGAGAGCTTCTCTGCCTGGCTGCCCCTGATACCTGTCACATACCTTTGCCTGACTGTAAATTCAAGAGGAGAATCAAGAATCCCAAACCCGCTCATGGAACCATCAACGATAAAAACGCCGTTTGCATCCTTCGGCGCAATATACAACTCACCTGCCGGCATATTGGCGCTGCATCCTGGTTCATGACATATTCCAGTGTCCATCATCCATTTGCATCCCTCAAGGTCAAATATTATGTCCGTGCCTGATTCGGTAACAACCCTCACCTTGCGGGCATTCTCGAGCCGTTTATTCAAAAGAACAGCAATTTCATTGACCTTATTATAGTCCGCGGCCATCCCGCCTGAAGTCATCATATTTTCTGTGATTCCCGGCATGGAAGCAAGTCTTGCCCCAGCTTTACAGGCATTAATCCTAGCCTGCGTATGGGTGAGGGAAAAAGTGGTTGGGGCAATCACCACGTCAGCGTTCTTCATGGCTTCCGATATCGCAGGAGGGGGCTCTTCCCCATGGCTCTTTCTCGGAAGCATGGTCACAATCATAGCCTCGCATCCCCTCTTACTGGCTGCTTCGAACAAGCTTCTGGCAATAGATTGAGGAGTAGAGGTATCCACGATAATAAGCACGCTCTCTCCGCGTTTTGCCCCGAAGCAATCCAATACCCTGTTTGCACCCTGAGCTATCATGTCAAACTTTCCTCGGGTCTGTAATCTCGCCATAAAGAGCGCTTGCAGCCGCTGTCGCAGGAGATGACAGATATACGAGAGCGTCAGGGCTTCCCTGCCTGCCCTTGAAATTGCGGTTTGATGTGGAGAGCCCGACTTCACCCTTGCCCAGAAGTCCAAACGAACCTCCCATGCAGGGTCCGCAGCACGGCGCCTCCACGATAGCACCAGCTTCCATGAATTGTTCAACGTAGCCGGCACGAAGGGTTTTCATATATTCCGTATGCGAGGCAGGTATTATCAACAGTCGAACACCTCTTGCTACTTTTTCGCCGTTCATTATTTTTGCCACGATTTCAAGGTCTTCGAACCTGCCGTTTGTGCATGAGCCCACGAAGACCTGGTTGAGCTTTATTCCTTCCACCTCATCCACTGATTTTACATTATCCACATTATGCGGGCATGCTACCTGCGGCGGAAGAGCAGAGACATCGTATGCCTTAGTTTCTGCGAATGCCGCATCCTTATCGCTTTTCCATTGTGCGTCTAATTTAAAACCGGGCACCCTTTCTTTGAGGTATCTTTCCGTTATCCTGTCTGCCTCTACAATGCCAGCTTTTCCCCCCATCTCGATAGCCATGTTGCACATGGTCATTCTGCCCGGGACATCCATGCCTTTGACCGTAGAGCCGCAGAATTCCGCAGCCTTATACATGGTTCCCTCTGCGCCCACGTCGCCTATGAGATGGAGTATGACGTCTTTGGGGTAAACGCATCTTGGAAGCTTTCCGGTAAGCTCGAATCTCATTGTTTCTGGCACCTTGAACCACAGCTTTCCTGTTGCGAAAACAAACGCCATGTCCGTGCTGCCTATGCCCGTTGAGAAAGCCCCGAGCGCCCCGTATGCGCATGTATGGGAGTCTGAGCCTACGATGAGGTCTCCAGGCTTTACATGCCCTTTCTCAGGCATCACCTGGTGGCATATGCCCTCGAAAACATCGTAATTCAATATTCCCTGCTCGTTCGCAAACTGGCGCAGGAATATGTGATTGGCGGCTGCATTCAAGGAATCCGCTGGCACCTGATGGTCAAAAAGAATGATAATCTTATCAGGGTCCCATACTTTCTGGGTTTTTTTGCCTTTTACTATTTCCCTGAATCCCTCGACAGCAAGCGGTCCTGTAATATCGTGGGTCATGGCGCAGTCTATATTGGCAAGGACAAAGTCGCCTGCTCTTACTTTTTTGCCGCAGGCTTTTGAGAAGATTTTTTCAGAGAGAGTTGGCATGAGGCTTATTGAGGGCGGGGATTTATTTAATCTTTTGGAGATGGTTGCATAAATAGGCTCAACGCAAAGGCGCAAAGAGCAAATATCAGTCAAGTTTATCTTTCGGCTAATTTTTCAAGGATTTTCTCAAGACGCAGGTTGTGCTCATCCATGCGCTTATTGTGTTCTCTCTGCTCTTTATTATGCTCTCTCTGTTCTATAACAAAAGAACCTAATATGGTTTTGATTTCTGGAAGATTTTTCAATAACTCATTCCCTATATCCAGTTTTCTTCCGATATCGGCAAGTTCGCATCTCTGCATCACTTTAGTCATAGTTACAAATAGTATTTAATCTTAGCTAAGCTGGAATTAGTTGAGCGCAGCTTTATTCTGCTGGCGGCGCGAAGGGAAAGGGTGGGATTGAGGTGGAAGGCGCGGCGGAGCATCATGAACAGGATATTTTGGTAGAAAAGTATATAAAAGATAAAATTATCTTTACTCACTATGAGTGAAAATATCAAAATCCAAGAAAAAGATAAACATATATTCGACATGCTTCAGGCTGAATTAACTCTCAAGACAGGTAAGAAAATAACCCAGCAAGAGTTATTCTCATGGCTTATCGAATTTGCGAGGGCGAAAAAAGATAATTTCTTTGGCAAGCTCTCTAAACTACCATTATCAGAGAAAGAAAAAAAGAAAATAAGAAGTCTTTCAAGCGATTGGGGCGTTGAGACAAGCGAAGAAGAAATAGATATGGTAGTTTACGGAGCCAAAAGATGAGTATATTCATAGATACTGGCATCTTTATCGGGTATGTCAACAAGGATGATGAGCACCACGCAGCAGCTTCTGGTCTTGTTGAAGAGATCATGGATAAGAAATACTTCGACCAGAGCGAAGATGCCTTTCTGGAGCTCTCTTTTTTCTTTCTTCATGG
>CAYSLW010000111.1:0-6977 GCA_964431955.1 uncultured Candidatus Methanoperedens sp.
AGTAATGAAAGAAATTTACAAAACCTATGTCACCTTTCTTCAAAAACAATTATTCAATCAGACAACGTCAACTCTTCATCTTTGTTATATCCTTTAATAATCTCAGGTACTCTACAGACTGTACCAGTGAGCAAAGTAAAATTTGTAAATTTCAAATGATGTAACTGAGCTCGACTATAATAGAAATGCCGCTAAGTTGGCTATTAAAAATATTCTGGAACTATACCGTGCCCATTTTTAGAGCTATTATATTATGCAGGTTCAAGATATTCTAAGGATGCACGAGAACGCCCATCGTCTGCAGTCACGGTATACCCCGTACGATGTACGTGGCATGTATATATCGGCTTATTTCCTGTTATGTTCGTATGTGTTATGGGCTGAAATCTACTTCCCAACAACATCCCAGCCATTACCGACAGAACAGTGACAACAGCCTGGCGCCCATAGATTCACCCAATCTTTTTCAACTGAGCATTGTACATATCCAAAACTTCCTCAACAGTAGTGGCATCCTCAGGCGCCTTATCCTTCCTCCACCTGCGTGTGAACCTCGGGAATCTCATGGCAATGCCGGCATTCTCCCTGATTCTATTATAAGCGCAGGTGTGAATCGGGCTTAAAGTAAGCTCATCCCCGATTACCTCTATCACCAGGGCAGGAGTAAACCAGACATCGGCAAAAAGCGCGCTCTCGACCCTTGCATGCTTGTGCTTTAACTTATAAGGTGACAGGAACTCAGGCAGGCTCTTCAGGTCTTCATCGGTAAAACCGCTTCCCAGCTTGCTAATCGTGGGAAAAACATCCCTCTCATGATCGTATGCAGCCACCAGAAGCGCCCCGTAACTTCCTGATCTTTTACCCCTTCCCATGAATGCCCCCACGATAACAACATCTATTGGCTCTATCATCTTAGACTGGTAGCTGCGCTTGAGCTTTATCCAGAGCCAGCCCCTGGCTCCTGCCTGATAGGTGGATTCCTCGCCTTTCAGTATAAGCCCCTCGCACCCATTTTCTATGGCATTCTCAAAATAGCCCTCGATTTCCCGAACATTATCAGAAACCAGGGCATCCGACAATCTAAACCCGTTGGTCTCTTTTATTGCGTTTTTCAATATTTTCCTGCGCTCCGCTAACGTCTTTTCAGTTAAGTCCTCATTTTCAATAAATAAGACATCAAAAAGATAGATGTTGGCAGGGAAATCCTTGACCGCTTCTTCAATTCCGTACTTGCGCCGCCGGTGCATAAGCTCCTGGAATGGGAGCATGGCACCCGTATCTGAATCCACCGCCACGCATTCCCCCTCGATTATTGCCTCGTTCACCCTCAGATTCTGCCTTGCAAGAGCTGCTATGTCAGGATACTGCTCTGTGATGTTCTCAAGCTTTCTTGAGAAAAGCGATATTTTATTCCCAAGCTTATGAATCTGAATTCTCTCGCCGTCGTACTTCCACTCGCATATCGCCGATCCTTGCTTCTCGAGAATCTCGCCTGCGCTCTCCATGCGCTGGGCAAGCATCATCCTGATTGGTCTTCCCACCCTGGCATGGTATTTTTCTATGCCCTCAATGCCCTTCCTACTGAGCGTAATTGCAACATCCCCCATATCAGAGGTAAGGTTGTAAGCCCTTTCAATTTCATCCCTTGCCTCTTTTTCAGCAAATGCCTGAGCAAGGGCATCAAGAATGGTCATATCCGCTATGCCCAGCCTCATTTTGCCTGTGATGGTGCGCATGATATATTTTGCCTCCACGGGCTGGGCGTCTGCAAGCAGCCCTGAGAGGGCTCTCACCTTGGCATCAACGCTTCCCGCACCTTGGGTTTTTGCAATTTTATCAAGGGCATCGTAGACATCCTGTACAAGAAGCTCTTTTCTAAAAAGCGTAGCCTGCTTTTTCGTTTTTAATAGACTTTCGGCAGCAAGCCCTATGTCTCCTTTATCCGTGAGTTCCTGCTCCACTTTCTGGGGCAAATCCCCTGTGGCTGCGGCAAGCGCCCGAAGCGCCATCTTTTCTGCCATGCCCATCTCTATCCCCAAAAAATCGGGGTATAATTTTCCCTGGGTGAGATACACCACTTTGTCTATCGTCTCGCCGGGCGTATGTTTGAAAAGCTTGACCAGAAAATCCGTCATCTCAAGGCGCTTTGTTGTAGCTTCGATCATCTCATAAAATTCAACAAGCTCGATGTATTTCATGTTACAGCTGTATATCTTAATTCTGAATAAATAAAACAATGCTAAAGAGACATTGTCAGGAGATTGGCAAGGGTCAGTTTTTGGCGGTGTTCAGGTGTCTCAGCCAATCTCAAATATCTTAAGCGGTAGTATTTTCTCTGGTTATTTTTGCATACTTCTTTATTCATGAAGTCCACAAATTTTTCTGTATTCCTTTTTTTATTTTCCGGATTTCTCCTGCCGCCTGCATATCATTTAACATTTCCAGGAGGTCTTTTTTTGAAATTTTTATGTCAAAGCCGCTTTTCAGAGCCTTTCTTATAGCCTCATCCGTCATGGGCTTGGTTAATACCTTTTTGATAAAACCTGTCAGATCTTCATAGACAGCCCATGGATATATTATCCACTTCCACTCGTCCTGCCTTTCTGCCCAGTAATCAGGAACGCTGGTTGAACAGGTTTTATAATGCAGCACAGCGGTTTTAACTTCTGAAGGAGCCTTTTCCTTTATGTAATCCATAATCACGGAAAAGGTATCTCCGGTATCTGCAACATCATCCACGATCAGTATCTTCTTTCCGGAAATGTCTATGGGTAGTGGGAACTTTATTTTGGCTTTTCCAAGTGTTGCTGCGATTCCCCAGTGCTCGACCTTTATAGCTGCAAGGTCTTTCTGAAGGAGAAAATCGCATACGATACGCGCCGGCACAAGTCCCCCTCTTGCTATGCCTATAACAAGGTCTGGCTCAAACCCTGAGCTTTTTATTTTGCGTGATAAAATTTTTGCCAGCCTGTAAGCCTCCTCCCAGCTTACCAGATAGCATTTAAATGTATCCCCGGGCTTTTCCATCGTATTGTAGATGGCTTATTGTAATAGATATTCTTTCCTGTTCACTCGTACAACACAAAGACTTTTTAAAATACAGAACAATTTCTTATTATGTTTTTACGAGAAAAGGTATTCGCAGGGCAAGGCGAGATTAAGGCTGACCTGATCTTAAAAAATTGCAGGATTGTGAACGTCAATACAAAAGAGATCACGAAAGGCGACATAGCAATAAGCTCAGGTTTCATCTCTGGCATAGGCGATGTGGATGAACTGACGGGCTCAAAAACGAAGATTCTTGATATTAAAAACGATCATGCATGTCCTGGACTGATAGACGGGCACGTGCATTTCGAGTCCAGCATGCTCACACTTACGCAGTTCGCGAAACAATCCATCAAGCACGGAACCACTGGCATAGTCATCGATCCCCACGAGATTGCAAATATTCTAGGAACGAAAGGCATCAGGCTTGTTATGCAGGAAGCAAAATCGCTCCCGCTGGATGTATTTGTCACAATCTCTTCATGCGTACCCTCAAGTCCCTTCGAAACATCGGGCGCGAAGATCGGGCTTCCCGAGATTAAAAAGTTCCTGGATAAGAAATTCGTGGTAGGGCTTGGCGAGGTGATGGATTACATCGAAATCCTGCGAGGAAATCCTGAGAGACTTGCGATGATTGCGGCGACGCTTGACAGAAAACTCGTGATTGATGGTCACTCTCCTGGCATGCATGGTAAAGATTTATTCGGATACATGAGTGCAGGCATCTCAAGCGACCATGAATCTGTAACATACGATGAGGTGCTTGAAAAAGCACGATTAGGAATGAAAATTATGCTCAGGGAAGGTTCGGCTGCAAAGAGCCTTGAGGATTTAGTTCCCAAACTGGTTCAAGATAAGATATCGCTTGAAAACTTTTTCTTCGTCACAGATGATATACATCCTGCCGACCTTATAAAAGGACACATGGACGCGATCGTCAGAGATGCAATCAGACTTGGAGTGGAGCCGATCCAGGCAATCTCCATGGCTACCATCAATGCAGCACGCCACTACAGGATAGACCATCTCGCAGGCTCGATAAGCATTGGCAGAAGAGCGAATCTGGTAATACTTGATGATGTGCAAACCTTCAGAATAAAAAATGTGATAATACGCGGCAGGATAAACCCGAAAATAACAGGAATTGAATATCCCAGGTATGTTTTCAAGACTGTGAAATACAAAAAAATAAAATCAGATAATCTAACAATAAAATCCAGGAAAAAAACTGTATCTGCTCATATCATAGAGGTAGTACCGGGTCAACTTATCACAAATAGAAGTATTGAGGAATTAAAAACCTATGGAGAAACCATCCTGCCGAATATCCAACGTGATATTCTCGCCATCGCTGTGATAGAACGACACGGGAAGGCGGGAAACATAGGCAGAGGTTTTGTTCGGGGCTTTAACCTGAAAGCAGGCGCAGTGGGGCAGAGCGTTGCACACGACTCGCATAATGTCATTCTTATAGGCACGAATTTTGAGGACATGGCGCTCTGTGCGAATAAGATAGAGGAACTGCAGGGTGGAATAGTGCTCGCAAAAAATAAGGTGATAGATTGCCTTCATCTACCCTTTGCAGGCATTCTCAGCACCGAAAGCGCATACAGTGTGGATAAAAAGCTATACGGGCTGCACTATATGATAAAAAAGATGGGATGCAGACTCGATGCGCCTTTCATACAGATGTCGTTCCTCTCGCTTCCTGTTATTCCATCCCTCAAGATAACGGATAAGGGGCTTGTTGATGTGGATGCGTTTAAAATTATCGAACCTGTAGAGAATTAGTCCACAGCTTCAACTCTGATTCTTTCTCCTTCTTTCACAGCTCTAAAAACTCCTGCATCTCCAATTACCCTGCCAAATACGCTCACGGCGCTGTATGCCCTTATCTCATTGCCCTTGCTCGAAGGGGTGGGACCAAAAAAGATGCACATGCTTTTTGAAATCCTGGCATAAATTATAAATACACGTATAAATACACTTAAATTATGGCTCACAAAACATTGACAATTTCAGAAGAGGCTTATGAAGCGCTGGCTGAGCTTAAAAAAGAAGGTGAAAGCTTTACCGAACTTATAAAGCGCATAACTTCGCTTTTCAGGAAGAAAAAACTTAGCGACTTCATTGGTGTGTTGGGCGGTGAAGAATTTGAAGACTTTGAAAAAGCAGCACTTGAGGTAAGACACTCGCCCAGTACCAGATTGAAGAGATTGAATCTATGACGGTCATTGATACTGATTTTTTAATATTTATCCTCAGAGGCAAAGGTGCTTCAGGAAAACCTCTGGACATCCAGGACGTTCTCATAGCAGGGATTGTGATGGCGAACAAAGAGGAGATTTTGACCAGGAATACTGAGCATTTCAGCAGAATATCGGGTTTGAGATGGAGACGATGGTAAGGTCATAACATGAATCTCGCATGGGGCATCACAGGCGCAGGACACTTCCTGTATGAAAGCTTTGAGGTTTTTAAAGAGCTTAAACAAAAAAACCCTGAGCTGAAAATCACCACCTTCTTATCGCGCGCCGCTGAAGAGGTTGTTCGCATGTACGGTCTGGCAAACGAGCTTTCAAACATCTCAAGCGGCAACTACCTTGAAGAGCGCTTTTCAGAAAGCGAGCAGGGAGCAAGTTTTCCCAAAACCGGCAGATTCCTGCTGAAAAGATACGACGCTCTCATAGTAACCCCGTGCACGTCAAATACGACAGCGAAGATCGTGTATGGAATGGCAGACACCCTTGTTACGAATGCAGTGGCGCAGGCTGTTAAAGGGGGCGTGCCTGTTTTCATAGTGCCTGTGGACATTGCAGGAAAAATCGAGTCGAGAATGCCGTATTTCATAGATCGCGAGATATGCATGAGATGCGAACTCTGTCCTCCTGCTCTGCAATGTGAAAGGCAGGCGATTACAGACCAGATTGAACTGTTAAAATGTGACGGGTGCGGCTTATGCGTAACGCTTTGCAGCTACGGCGCAATAAAAGGCGGGCTTTTAAAGCTCAGGGTCAGAGACGTGGACTCAAGAAACGTCAGGAAATTGCATAAGCTTGAAGGAATCAGGGTACTCAATCACCCCGGTAAAATCCTGAATGTGATAAAATCACCCAAAAATTGAAGTACTAAAGGAAATAAAGGTAGGGGAAATAAAGAGGAGAAATCTTGTTCCCAACAAAAAAAGTTCAGACATTGATAGGCTCGGTTGTACAGGTTGAGATGAAAGGCGATAAACATACCCTCGAAGGCAGGCTTGAGAGCGCGGATGAATATTTGAACTTGCACCTTGTAGATACGTATGAGGTTGCAGATGGCGTTAAATCCCGTTCGCTGGGTTCTGTCGTATTAAGGGGCAATAACATAATCATGTTATGTCCGGTAGGGGAGTAGAATGGATATTGAAGAGAAAGTCCTTAAATTGATAAAATCCAAAAAAAAAGGAATTTTACAGAGCGAACTCTGGAAGAAGGCAGAAATAGACAGCAGTAAATGTTCCAGGATTGTAATTAAGTTAGAAAAAGAAGGAAAAATCAGCAGGGAACCTGGAAAGGATAAGGGTTCAAAAACTTTTCTTATTGAATATACCGGGGAGAAAAAAGAAAAAACTAAAAATTTCAAGTTATTGCTCACCGGAGATATGTTCTCCCCATGCACAGGCTGTAACCTCGAATGCGTGCCCGAAAAATGTATCAAGCTCTCGGAATGGGTTTACTGTCTAAAGGAGGGTTAAGATAATCATGCCGCCCTCTTACTTATTTTCTACTTGCATTGGCAAGTGCTGCTGCATGAATGGCACTTATGTCGGTTCCATGGCAGTTCGTGCAGTACGTTCCCCTTGACAGATGTATCATTACCAGTTCACCATTACTGGGCTTGAGACTGTCAGGCGGCGGTGCATGGCACTGTTCGCATGTTGAGAAATGACC
>CAYSLW010000112.1:0-6928 GCA_964431955.1 uncultured Candidatus Methanoperedens sp.
TCTCTCTGGATTCGTATCGCCCTATACGAGCATGAGATAATCCTGCTGAAGTCACCTGTACCCCGTACTTAAGTACATGGGCTTGTTACCGTTTTTTGCTTATAAAGCTTCCTCACCACCTGCACAATTCTGCGAGGAAATGTATTTCTCCACAACTTCCCAGCCCTGCCCAACCGAACCGTGATAGCAGCCAGGAGCCCAGAGATGGCCTTCGCACCATTCCCGCAGGTGCGGGAACTCTTTTCTCAATATCCTGCTTGATCTTCCTTTAATTTTCTTGGCGATGAAACTTAAAGAGTATTTCGGAGGATACTGGAAAAAAATATGCACATGGTCAATATTCACAGCCATATCTATGATTTTGATGCCCATTTCCGCGCATGTCCCCCTTATAACCGCCTCTGTAACGAAAGCAACCTCGCCTGTCAGTATTTTCCCGCGATATTTCGGTGTTATCACTAAATGATCAGTAAGCAGTGATACCGTATGCCTGTCATGGCGAAGCTCTCTCTGGTTTGCTATTCCACCCATAGCCGAACCTGTTGTGGGATTGTAAAAAAGTTTGAGCTTTATCAGATTTACCACGGAGGCACAGAGACACGGAGAATTTATAATTGCTCTGCGCCTCCGTGTCTCCGTGGTTGATTTCTCTGGTTTTTGATTCTTTAACACCAAAATAATTTATAGTCCCGTAAATCCTATCCGCGTTTAGCGCGCCGAAAAACTGCGGTTTATCTCCGACCCCAACATCCATAAAAAAATATAAGCCAAGGTCCGGACTCGAACCGGAATGGAATCGCTCTGCAGGCGATTGCGTAGCCTCTCCGCCACCTTGGCAGCATTGAGAGAGGGCTACATACGCACAATAGATAATAAGGTTTTTTGTTCGAAATACTTATATAGAATTACAAACAATGAGAACGCTCCGTACAAGCGTAAATTTGTACACATTACTAAAACAAATTTTAACGGAGGTTTATTTATGGCAGGACAATTAGCAGGACAGCCAATCTTTATTTTAAGAGAAGGCAGTCATAGAACAAAAGGAAGAGAAGCGCAAAACAACAACATCATGGCGGCTAAAGCTGTAGCAGCGGCGGTCAGGACAACCCTCGGACCAAAGGGCATGGACAAAATGCTCGTGGATTCGCTCGGGGATATTGTAATCACAAACGACGGTGCGACCATACTTAAGAATATGGATATCGAGCACCCTGCTGCGAAAATGATTGTGGAGGTTGCGAAAACCCAGGATGACGAAGTCGGAGATGGCACCACCACGGCAGCGGTTCTTGCAGGCGAGTTCTTAAAGAACGCAGAAGAACTCTTAGAGTCGGGTGTGCATCCCACGGTCATCGCCAGCGGATACAGGCTTGCATCAATAAAAGCCAAGGAAATCCTTCAAACACTCGCAAAGCCTGTGAGCAAGGATGATAAAGATTTATTATTGAAAATCGCCGATACTGCGATGACAGGTAAAGGTGCTGAAGCACAAAAGGGTGTTTTTGCCACCATGGCTGTAAATGCCGTATTGGCAGTAGTTGATACAGAAAACGGCAAGAATACTGTAGATATTGAAGACATCAAAGTCGAGAAGAAAGTGGGCGGCAGTGTGGAAGCATCAGAGTTGATCGAAGGCATGGTAATAGATAAAGAAAGAGTCCATACCAACATGCCAAAGAAAGTCAAGGACGCGAAGATATTACTGCTCAATGAAGCCCTCGAAATCAAAAAGACAGAAGTGGATGCTGAAATCTCAATAAAGTCACCCGACCAGCTCCAGTTGTTCCTTGACCAGGAAGAACAAATGATACATGACATGGTCAACAAGGTAATTGACAGCGGCGCGAATGTGGTCTTCGTGCAGAAAGGGATAGACGACATCGCGCAGCATTATCTTGCAAAAGCTGGCGTATATGCGGCACGCCGTGTAAAGAAGAGCGACATGGATAAACTTGCACGCGCTACGGGCGCAAAGGTACTTAATAGCTTAAAGGAAATCAACGAATCAGACCTTGGCAAGGCGGGTCTTGTGGAAGAGAAAAAGATCGGCGACGAAGCCATGACGTATGTTACAGAGTGCCATAACCCCAAAGCAGTCTCGATTATCCTGCGCGGCGGCACAGAACATGTGGTGGATGAGGCAGAGCGGGCACTTCACGACGCATTGCGCGTCGTAGGCGTTGCAATCGAGGATGAGAAACTCGTAGCAGGCGGAGGTTCGCCTGAAGTCGAATTGGCTCTGCGCCTGCGCGAATACTCAGGTACATTAACGGGAAGAGAACAGCTGGCTGTGAGCAAGTTCGCCGAGGCGCTTGAAATAATCCCGAGAACCTTAGCCGAGAACGCAGGTCTTGACCCCATAGATATGCTTGTGGAGATGCGAAGCCAGCACGAGAAGGGGAAGAAAACCGCAGGTCTGAACGTGTTCACAGGCAAAGTCGTGGATATGTGGGAGGAAGGCGTGCTTGAGCCACTGCGGGTGAAGACGCAGGCAATCGATTCAGCCACGGAAGCAGCCACCATGATTTTGCGTATCGACGATGTGCTCTCCAGCAAATCCACGCCAGGCGGCGGTATGCCGCCAGGTGGAATGCCGCCAGGTGGAATGGAAGGAATGGACTAAGTCCTTCCGCTTCTTTCTTTTTTTCATGATTTTGATGGATATTCTTGATACCTCAGCCCATACAAAAGAAGAATCCGTAAAAATACTATCAAAAGAACTAGAAAAGCACCCTACCTTAATATTGACAGGTCCGCAGGGAGGGGGGAAGACAACCCTCGCTATCCAGTTGCTATCAGAGAATGTTGGGGCTTATTTTGAAGGAAGGGCGCGCGCAGCCCAGCCTGTTGTTCTCATCAGGAAAGATTTCGTTGAGAAGATGAAAGGGGAGTTCTATGAAAAAAGAAAGCTTCCCATCTTTGACGGCGATGAGCCGGTATTTGTTGAAGTCTCGGTCTACGACCAGGTTAAATTATTAGTCGAAAACGTATTCGACGTGATGGAACTCGGGGAGCCAGAATTGATCAGGCAGATTTCAATATTGACAAAAAAACTTGGCGTGGTACCGAAAGGGATTGAACTTATAGCAAGCGACGAAGAGCTTGTAAAAAGAAGGCTGTCGCGCCACATCGATGCGAAAGAGCGGCTTTCGACACTGTTAGAAAAAGAGAAAAAGTACGGGATAGAATCGAATCTGCTGGGCATCCAGGGAGCAAAGATAACAGATACTCTTCACCGCGAAGGTGTGGCTGATTATTCAGAGGACCAGATTTCAAGAACAATAAAGGATTTTGACAGGATAATCCCAACAAAAGGATTGGCTTTAAAAGACTGCCTGGAAAAGATGATTGAAATTTCAAATAACGAGAATAAGGAAAGCGGTTTTCTCGTACTTCATACCGACGATGGTAAAAAAATCATAAGCGACCTCGTCGTGGGAAAACATGCCAACTCTTTAATCGGCGTTACGCTTCTTGAGATATATGTTGGTTTTCGGCAGAACAGGGCTCTTTATCGCGCTTATAAACATGAAAAGGAGGGAAAGCTTGAAGTCATCCACTCGTACACTCCCACGCTGCAGGAACTTGAGTTCATGGCAAACCCCTGGATTCCGCCTATGGAAGTTCCAATAATGTCCTCAGCAGATGTTGCAGCAGCAGAGCGGTTTGATGTCATGGTATCGGTGGTTGAACCTGATGGAAAGGTGGAGTCTTCGAGTAAGGCGAGGAAGAAAGTCCTGCAAGAGATTGTTTCCGGGATAATTGGGGTAGATGAATAAGATTCTTATTTTTTATTGCATTTAAGCGCCCATTAAACCAAAATTATATAAACTATTAAGTATAATTTGTTCATGGATGCATACATCGGAGGCGACAGTATGGTACGGTTAGAAAGACAAGGGGATTCCTTCGTACTCATAACAGGCACAGCACAACGGCAGGACACCGGCATTTTAATCAATGCCCTATGCGAGCTTCAAAAAAATCCCCCTGACATAGCAAGGATAAAAGAAGGACTTCTGTATCTTGATAATTCTGCGGGAATTGATATCAGAAAGGAGATTAAAACCATCCTGCAAAAAGCCGTGGAAAATAATAGCGACAAACAAACTTATAACTCCCAGGATAATATTTAACTGATGCCAAAGTTATTCCTACATGATGTATTCCACATTCGACCTGACCGCCCGATAGCACTTCATGAATTCATGGATTTCGGGGGGAAGCTCTGTCGAGACGGGAAGTCCGAGAGCCTGTGCATCCTTTGCTGATATGAGCTGGGCATGCACCATATCGCCGCCGATGAGTTTCTCAACAACCTGTTGTTGTTTTTCTTTGTCATAGAATTTGTCTTCCAGCAGCTCATTGACCAGCGTTTTCGTGAAGTTCAATGCTTTTTCTGAGATATCGCCCATCGCAAGAGTGGTATCATTCGCTTCAAGCCCTTTTTTCCTTGCCACATGAATCCATGTGGGTGCAGGAAATACGCCGCGCAGGAAATCCCCAACCTGCGGGTCTATGGGACCCAGAGAGGCGTCTTTATCCATTATGATTTCATGAGCTGCAAGGGCTATTATCGTCCCGCCTGACATGGAATAATGCGGAACAAACACACGCGTCCTTGCACTGTGGTTTTTCAATGCCCTCGCTATCTGCACAGAGGCATGCAGTTGCCCTCCGGGCGTATGAAGGATAAGGTCAATGGGCTTATCCTTTGCCTCGCGTATGCCTCTTAGAACCTCTTCAGCATCTTCAACATCAATAAACTGATACACGGGTATCCCAAACATGGATATCGCCTCTTTCCTGTGTATCATCGTCACAACCTTTGTTCCCCACTTCTCCTCCATTTCGCGAATCTTACTAAGCCTCTTTCTTCGTGCTGCTCGCATCTGGAGTTGCGGATACATCATCAAATAGAGAAAAACCAACATTCCGAATATAATCAAAATGTCTGTAGTGCTAATCTGCTCAAACATACATTAATCATTGTTATTCTGATTAATAAGTATAGTTTATGAAATTGCATGATAAGAAAGATAATATTGTTAGAGGACATTACAGAAAGTTATGAAAATCGTAGTATCGGTAGGCGGGTCGGTACTCGCACGCGCATTAGCTCCTGAAAAGTTCAAAAGCTATGCAATGGCGTTAAAGAAAATTGTAAAGAAAAACGCGGTATTTGTTGTGACAGGCGGCGGGCAGGCTGCGCGCGATTACATAGGCGCAGCCAGAGAGCTCGGAGCGGATGAAGCTACCTGCGACCTCATAGGCATAGAACTGACGCGCCTTAATGCCAGACTGCTTATCGCCGCTCTTGGGGATGCAGCATACCATGAACCACCCCTGGATTATAAGCAGGCAAAAACCGCAAGCCTTGGCGGCAGAATTGTTGTGATGGGCGGCGTGTCGCCGGGTCATACTACTGATGCGGTTGCTGCAGTTCTGGCTGAATACGTTGGCGCTGAGCTTCTCATTAATGCCACCTCAATAGACGGCGTTTATACTGCCGACCCTAAGAAGAACAAAGATGCAAAGAAATTTGAAACCATGACGCCCAAGCAGCTTATAGAGGTGGTGATGAAGACCGAGATGGCTGCAGGCGCAAACTCACCTATTGACCTTCTGGCTGCAAAAATAATAGAGAGAAGCAGTATAAAAACAATAGTTCTTGATGGGGAGAATCCGAAGAATATCATGGATGCGGTGAATGGAAAGCATGAGGGAACGGTGATTGAGAAATAAAGGGAGTTCGCATTCTTACTCGGCTCTTCTTTTCCCTACAACCCCATCTTTCTTGCAATCTCCCCTACTCCCCGCAATGCCGCCGAATCCGGAGGCAGCTTGGCAAGCGGTCTCCCTTCAAGGTCAAACTTAGCAAGAGTCTCATCAAAAGGCACAATACCAACAATATCCATCTTCAACTCTTTCGCATACTCCTCAATCCTAGCGCGGTTCTCAGGCGTAACCTTGTTGGCTATCACATGCATTTTCCTGACATTCAGGTTCAACGACTCAGCAAGGTCGCGTATGCGTTCTGCTGTCTGCAAACCCCGGCGCGAGCCGTCTGTGACCACAAGGAGTTCATCCACATCTCTTATAATCCTGCGCGAGAGATGCTCAAGCCCTGCAGCAGTATCAATTATGGTTAAATCGTAGTTCTTAAGAATCCTGTCCATTATCCCGCGCAGGAGGTTATTCGCAAAACAATAGCACCCCGAACCTTCAGGGCGCCCCATCACCAGGAGGTCATAACGTGGCATCTCGGTGAGAACCTCGTATATCTTTGATTCCAGCACCCTTTCCTTATCCGTATCAGGAGGCAACTTATCGCGCTCCTGCAGCATGAACTCCCGCATATCACCTATGGTTTTCTCGACCTTCACACCGAGAACGTCTGGCAGGTTGGAATCAGGGTCTGCATCGATGGCGAGGAGCGTTTTATTCCCAGAGGATAGGCATTTTATCAGCATCCCGGCTACTGCGGTCTTGCCTGTTCCTCCCTTGCCAGTGATTGCGATTATTCTCATAATATTTCTCTTGCAAGCCCTTTGCGTTCTGGTATGAAAATCAACAACTAACTCGTACGAACTGATACGAACTCACGCCACGGGAGTTCATACGAGTTCGTATTAGTTCGCTGTTACTGTCCTTTTTGTTGTTCTTTTTCATTGTTATATATGAACTGTGGTTCATAGCTGACTTTGCGCTCTCTGCGGTTATAGATTTAATTCACCGCAAAGCACGCAAAGGGCGCAAAGACAAAACAACGAACAAAACGAACTTAAACGAACTCCGAGCCGAATAAGAAGGAGAGATTACTCCCTCCCCCTCTTCTCAGAACGGTACGTGAAACTTTCGCTTCATACCGCTCAAGCATTTCAAAACCCTTTCAGTATCGGGCGATAGTTTTCATTTAGATAAC
>CAYSLW010000113.1:0-6911 GCA_964431955.1 uncultured Candidatus Methanoperedens sp.
TGTTTCAACGTATGTAACGTATATTTTAATTTGCGAAACTATAAAAGCTGTAAATGCTAAAATAAGCCATAGAAAGATATATGAATATGCAGATATACATATAGGCATATGAGCCGGAAAAAAACAAAGATGAGCAACGCGATCCCCATCAGGCTGCCGCCTGAGGTTGTTACGCGCGTGCAGCAGATGTCACACGAGAGTATGGTTCCATTTGCGACACTTATACGAAAGTTCGTTGTAGATAGGGTGAAACAGCTACACCCCGATTTAATAATCGTTACTAAATAAAAAAGAGGGTATATGAAAATAATTAGAAGAGCGGCCCGGAAAGACCGCCACATCACAGAGGGTACGAATCCTCTTAGTATTCTATATCCCTCTGCACAGATATATATTTTTCCCATGATAATAAGTTGCAGTCACTGCAACTACGAGGGACGAGGGCATGGCGGATAGTGAGGGATATGTCCCCAAAGAGGAGTTGGTGGAAGGCGGCTGCAAGCGGGTATCCAAGCCTGAACCCAAGGATAGTGAGGGACCTGTCCCCAAAGAGGAGTTGGTGGGGAGTGGTGAGCCACCTATACGCAATCAGGCGCAGCCAGCCGGAAAATACGAGGAAACGATGTGGGTGAGAGTCAGTGCCGCGCAGAAAAGGTTCGCAAAGAACGAATGGGGCCGGGGCTGGATGTCCGAGCAGATCCGCAATCTAATAAACGGTGCAATCGCGCAGAGCGGAACTGAAAAAGAAAAAATACTGAAACAACTGCAAGTGAATAAACTTGAGGGCAATTCCCTTCAGCAGCGACTTAAGGATATCGAAGAAGCTGAGGCAAAGAAGGAAAAAGATGAAAAAGAACGCTCCGCAAAATGTGAAGAAATTATTAACATGCTTGTGAATGCATCCCGGCGTCACTCCAAAACCAGCCACCTGCTCTGGAAAACAGCAAGCGATAAATCGGGAATTTCCATTTTAGAACTAAGAAAAATTGTAATTGATCGATTAAGAGAAGGTGAAATAAATGAAAACTGATGAAAATAAACCATACTCCAAAAAGTTTTGGAGTGACTTCTATAGTTGCGAATTCAACCAGGTTGAAACGAAAAAGTCGGAAAAAGAGGAAGAAAAATACGGGCACAAATACAATATCTGTAACAGCGACTGCGCAATATCCCGCAAATTCAGCTTCTGCATTCATGAAGAAATCAATCGGCTCGCAGAGGATTTCCCAGAAAAGCAGTCCCTCACAATTCCATTCAACCTCATCGAGGGCGTTGCCAGTGAAAAAATCCTGGAACATATTATTAAGAAAACTAGTTCGGCATTAGCGGACGCGCAGTGTGCCCTGCATGAAGTGGATTATCTTCCTTCGGGAATTGATTATACTGAGTGGGAAAAAACAGGTATTAAGATCTCAGGCATGAAACCCATGCGAATCAGGGATATCCGGCACGAGAATAAGAACACCCTTATTGCAGTTTCTGGGATAATCTTGCGAAAAACTGAGGTGAAATTTCATATCATAGAGGCGGTTTTCGATTGCCAGCGGTGCGATCATGCGACTCATATTCTAGAAGTGGGTACTGGTATTTTTGTAAGACCGTTTGAGTGTGAAAATGACACATGCGGGCGCAAGGGTCCTTTCATCCTCAATGAAGAGGAATCCACATGGGGAAACAAACGCAAAATAAGAATTCAGGAAACCACCGATAACATCACAGATGGCGATCAGACGCTCGGCGGGCTTGATGCCGTCCTGATTGACGATGTAGAATGTCCGCCGCTCGGTAGTATCGTGACGATTACGGGCATCCTGAATATCGTGCAGAAGGTGACGGCACAGGGGGAAACGGGGGAATTCACTCCTATTCTGTTCATTAACAACATCGAAGCCCAGGATAGGGAGAAAACCATAGAATGCACTCCAGAAGAACTCATTAAAATGAAAGAGATGGCAAAGGATCCGAACATCATCGAGCGTTTGGTATCCTCTACAGTTCCAAGCGTCAGGGGTAATGAAATTATCAAAGAAGCGTGCCTATGCAGCATCGTCAGCCCGAACAGCCTTATGCTCCCGGACGGCAGGCAACTCAGGGGACAAAGCCACGTCATGCTGTGTGGAGATCCAGGCGTGGCTAAAAGCGTTCTGTTGCTGGCGATGGTCGGATATGTGCCCAGAGCGCAGTACGCTGCCGGAAGAGCAGCCAGCACCAAGGGTCTCACTGTATCAGTCACGAAAGAGACGGGCGGATGGGGTGAGGGCGCATGGGTTGCGGAGGCGGGGATGCTGGTTCTTGCAGACAGGGCGTTCGCGGTGATTGATGAGCTTGATAAGTTTGAAAAACCGGAGCAGCGCGACCTGAACACGGTGCTGGAGCATGGAATAGTCCCCGTCAGAAAGGCGGGCATTAACAGGGATTTCTATGCGCGGGTGCCCATTGTTGCGTCTCTAAATCCGAAGAACGGGAGGTTCGACCGGTATGAACCAATACCGAAGCAGGTAAACGTTCCCCCTGATACCCTGTCGCGGTTCGATCTCGTGTTCACAATATTTGATGTACCGAACGTGGATGATAGGCAGACCGCAGAGCACATTACGGAATTGTGGCAAAAAGCAACGGAAGTACACCAAACAGAGTTCAAGAATATCCAGGAGATCACAGCAGCCTGGAAAAAAGACAAATACATACCCGAAATAAGCCTTGACATGATGCGGAAATGGATATACGAGGCGAAGAAGATACAAGTCAGAATAACCTCAGAATGCAGAACCTCCCTAAACGATTTTTTTATGGATGTTCGGTTTTCACAGAGCAAAGACGCGGACGCAGCAATTCCCATTGCGTGGAGGACGCTTGACGGTATGATGCGTCTTGTCATATGCGAGACCAGGTTGCGACACGGTAACGTGACTGAAATGAGGGACGTGGATAGAGTGAAGGCACTGGTGCAGGAGAGCTTTAAGGTGATGATAGATCCAGAGACTGGAAAACTCGACAGTGATATAATCAGTGTGGGGATGGGTAAGAGCCAGAGGGACAGGATCAAGATATTGAGAGACATCATCAAGGAACTGCAGGATGAGTTGAAAAGCGCAGCTCCCCTGAATGAGATAACAGAGAGAGCCATCCAGGCAGGGATGAAAGAAGGTGATATTCAGTACATCCTAAAGAAGATGAAAACCGATGGCGACCTGCTTGAAGCAAGCAACGAACGTTACAGAATAACATGAAAAACGGAAAAATATAAATACAATACAAAAGAAAGACCCACTAATAGTATGTTCTATATCCAACCCAAAACAAATATCCACAGTGTAAAATAAAAGACGGAAGTTTGGAAAAATACTTCCTAAATTAAATTTCAAGAGTTCGGTCTCTTTTAGGAAGTGACCAAAAATCCTGTCAGATATTCGTTATCGGTGGACATATGGAGAAAAATACCACATCGCTCAGGTGCTTACCCCGGTCATATTTAGACAGTGATAATATCGGGCGACGGAATACTTTCGTAAAAAGTTTATTTGTACGGACAAACTGGCTTATTTGTACGGACAAATAGAATTTTCGATTTTTCGTGCGTAGTTAGTGTGATTATAATTATTTTTGAATAGTTAAGTTTATACAGTTGGTGGCTTCCGGGCGTTTATAGGGGTTATTTGTATGGACAAACAGGCTATTTGTCCTGACAATTATGAAGCATATACCGTTACGGAATTTTACTGCATTCAATACAATTTCAAATAAAATCGATGTCTGTGGTTGATTTTCAAGAAAATTAGAAAAATTTCTGGTTGGCGTAAATCATATTAAAACTAGATGTACCTGTACATACATACATGTACATTTAGAAAAAAGTGGGGTATTGATTTTCAATTTTTTAAAAAAAACGACTTCAGGTAACCTCCACTCTTACCTGGATGGAATCTCAGATGTGCCTATGTTATGTTCCCATGTAACACATATCGTACATAACAGGTTTTCAACGGTATTTAATTCTAATTTCCGCGGGTTGGTATGTATTGCATTGCTGTTTTTACCTTTATTCTGTTTCTTCATACACGCATGGGAAAAAATACACACATACGTCACTGCAAAGTCAGTAAAAAATCGGCACTTTTGCGTCACTATTTCGGCACAAATTCGGCATTTATTCGGCAAAAACTCGTCAAACACCACAGTTTTTATGCACTTTATCAGCACTTTTTCGGCATTGCCTGAAAAATATCGGCATAATCCTGTCATTAACGGTTAAATGTCGTCAATTTTTCGCCAAAAAACCAGGCACTGAAGAGATTTTCTGCTGTAAGTTATATATTATTCCAGGTCTATTCTATATTCATGGCAACGACAGAAACTGAAAGACAAGAAATACTGCGGGCTTTGAAAGACGGCAGGAAAATAAGTGACATCAGCGATACAATGGGAATCTCACGCGACACCATCAGGAAGATAAAGAACGCAGGTGCAGCCAATCCAAAGCCAGATTTATCAAATTTTGAAAAAACCTTTGATGTCTCCGGGCAAGAAATATCTGCCGAAGAATTATTGAAATCTGTAGGCAGCCTTGCGCCCCGCATCATAAAAGAGCGTCTTGATGCTGGCACACTCGTTCTTAGTATTTGCGGAGCCAACGCAGCAGCAGCAGGAATGAACTTAGAGGAATATCTTAAAACCTTGTTGCTTTTTCCAGCGGAACTTGAACAGGCGCGAGTTGAAATCGAGAACCTGACCGATTTGAACCGGCAACTTCAGGATGTTGTGGATCAGCATATCGACAGCGTCGCAATAACAAGGGCCGTGGATCGGGTAATGGCGAACGCTCTTACACACGGCAATAAAATAAATCTGGATATTATTTTCGCATACGGGCAGTTCCTACAACGTCTGAGAACTGAGGATCCCCGCATTTTTAATGCAATGAAAAAACTAGCAGCACAGCCTGTTCCTCAGGCAATCGCAGAGGCAAACCCAACCTGATATATATGCAACTCCAGCAACTCTTCAATAGATTACAGACAACCCATGCCAGGATAGAAGTGGCAGCCATTCTTGTAGAGCTTGCAGCGTGCGCAGAACGCAACCCCACCCTGCAGGACATTCTCAGAAAGATAGATCTTCCGGTGCCATATAATATTTTAAAATATACCAGTCCAGGGGGTAGGAGAAAGGGGTACTGGGGACGCATACCTTACACACGCGATTTTCCCAGCATAAATCAAGTTCAGGCACGCCTTGAATTTTCAAAAATTAATTATACCTTATTCGGGACAAAGGGGACGGTAGAAAGACCAGACGGCACGCGCATAGGGCTGGTAAATCATCTTGCTGGAGAATTGATGCGCTCCCGGAAAATCGTAAGCGAAGGGGAGAAGGCTGACAGACAGAGGCAAAAAGCGATTGAAAGAATAGCACAGGCTGAGCATTTCCCATAACATGAATGAAGAGATAATTTTTGAAAATCCCCTGATCGAGGAAGATGAGGAGTTTCCTGAACCATCGTACCCTGGCTGCCGGTCCTCGCTCAAATGTTATAATTGCACATGGGGTACGCATTGTCTTCAGAGAATCTTACTTGCATCGGCATGAAAACCACCTTTTCGGGTACATTCTCTGGGCAGAGCGTGTACCCGACTGTCAAAAAAGATTAAGAATCAAAAGATTAAGAGCCTGTTTCAGCGCAAGTCTCTTTGAAACCTGATAAAACTATCTATAGCTGGTTCTTCATCATTTGAGCCAGTTCTGGATAGACCTCTTGTATCTTGGCATTTATTTTTCTTCTTACGATTCTGTAGGCTTCAGAATTTCCCGTCTTCCCAAAAATCCCTTCAAGTTCGACTTCATAATTTGACAACTGATGCCTCAAATAATTCTCCGTAACTCTTCGTAAAAAGTATGCATCACTATCCAAACTAGCCCACTCAAATTCGTGTCCCCTTTCGAGTTCAAGGTCTGTATGGAAGCGGTTGTAAGAGTCTATAGCTTTTATCAAAACCTGATTAAAAGGTTCTCTTTGCAATTCAATCTCCCACTTCTCTACTTCACCAATAAGTCTGGTTCTCCGTGTTTCCGCTGCTGTTATTGCACTCTCTGAGCGTTTCTGGTGCTGTTGTTTTTCCTTTTCGCTTCTGTATGGAAGCACGTCGTCCTCCGTCCATAATTTCATTGGTGGACCTGATTTATAATACGGGTTTTCTGCTTCCTCATACGGTAGACCGAGTTTTAGGGGGTCCGCACCCCAATTTTCTTTATACCATTTTGCTGTGTGAAATTTGGTCATCTTCTTTTCTCTTATGTTTGATTTTTAGGATGTATGTCTGCCTGATATAACTTAATCGCCCTCGCTTATAATATTTACTGGATTATCCAGCAACAGGACTCTGTTGCATCCTCTGATCCAGCGCAAGTGCCTCTGAGACTTGATGATACATGTTTGTCCACAAACACGCACTAAAATAAACACGTTTGTCCACAAACATGTACCATTAATTTGTAAATCCCTGAAGTCTTTTCTGATAAGATCTCAATCCTTCTTCATCCATGCAGCGGGTCAAGGATTATATAGATACAAAACGTTATTTCATTCGCAGGGGACACAGGAGTAATCGGCCCCTGCTATCCTATTTTTCTGACAAGAAATTTTCGTGCAAGGAGGCGATATGAGCGGCGATCTCTATTGAGGTAAGGTGTTTGTACCTTGGAAAAACGAGCTATGTGATGTGATTTCTCCAGATAAATTCTCCACAAGGAATTCTCTTGCATTAATTGTCAGATATAATGGAAGAGATATTCCTGTGCCATTAAATGGAAGAGAATGTGGAAGAGATATTCCTGTGCCATTAATGGAAGAGAATGTGGGAGAGATATTCCTGTGCCATTAATGGAAGAGAATGTGGAAGAGATATTCCTGTGCC
>CAYSLW010000114.1:0-6908 GCA_964431955.1 uncultured Candidatus Methanoperedens sp.
TTCTAATTTCTTCTGGGTAAATGAATCCGCGTAAGAATAATCAACCACGGAGGACGCAGAGAGCACAGAGAGATATTGCTTTTCTCTGTGTCCTCTGTGCACTGGTATGAAAAACTCAATTTTCATGTTCATTTATGAACCACAGTTCATAGCCGACTCTGTGGTTTCACTTTTAAAAACTAAATCTCAAAAGGAATGCGTTCAATCCTTCCGCCTATGAGGTTATTGAACTCCACCCCTCCTTTCACCCCGGAAATCTCAACTCCGTCAAACTCATCGCTGCCGCATAGTATATCCTGTTCGGGATGCGTACCAGGGATTATGCTGCAACTGATTCTGGTTTTATCCCCGGCAGAGACCACAATCTTGAGGCGCTTTGACGCAGGATGTTTTTTTGGAAGTACGATAAAGGGCGAACCCACTTCACGGATCATGTAGAGCACGCATTTCAATCCGTTTATAATGGTTTTATCAGTCCCAAAGCCAGATGCTACAAGCAGGTCATCAGGAGAAAGTGCCAGGATTATCTCCTCTTTTTCGGTTTCAATGAAAAATTGCCCTTTCTCTCCTGTTTTGACCATGCCCAGTGTCCCCTCCTTTCCATGAATGAGCAGCAGTTCATTTTCTTTTAGCGGGATCATTCTTCTCTGTACTGCTTGCTCACATTACTGGAATGACATGAAGGGCATTCTATTTTTGTCTTTACGCTTACGCACCTGAACTCGTTGTTGCAATCGCCACACTTGTACCATTCTGCATCAAGTGCCTGAATTTCGAGATTGAAAGCATCTCCTACGCTGCACATTTTTCACCTCCGATATATCACGATTGTACGTTTTAATCTTGTTGTTATATTAATCTTTCTGTGAATTGTGAATTCTGTGCTTAGCGCGCCACTTTTTGTAGTACTGGCAGTGCTTGCGGTTCTTGTGATTAAGTTTGTTGCTGGTGTGCTGGTTCCTGTTGTTCTGGGTTACCCGCTCAGGATCGGGATACTTGTGGGCGTGGCGCTCTCCCAGGTTGGCGAGGAATGAAATTGAAAAACACATCAGCGTGGTTAGAAAAGATGGCTATGAGATGTTCCGCAGCGCACATCAAAAGTATACCGTATTTCCGGAATTAAGACAACATTTGCCAGATATTGAGATAGAGACCATCAGGATAGAGGAGGCTTCGCCGTTGGCAGGGAAGACTTTAGCCCAAGTCGGGTTTAGAAAGAAGTATGGTGTTACTGTGCTGGTAATCCAGCGCGGCAAGCAGACGATTACTAACCCATCAGGCGATACCCTATTACTGGCGCAGGATATTGTGGTTCTTATGGGTACTAAGGATAATATTGTGGGTGTGACTTCTTTGATTCTGTCGCATGACTGACGGCTGTTTTTAACAATGAATTGGTGCGAACTTGATTCAAATTTAACAATGAGTTCGTTGTTGGATATTTTTACTATATTTTTAAAAAAGAACTCAGGAAATCTGCATCCAGAATTACAGTCCTATCATCTCTTTCATTTCCTCTATATCAACAGATGCAATCTCGCATGCTTTACCGAATGAAATCTCTCCACGTTTATATAATTCGCAGGCTATAGCGACCCTTACATCTTTTCTGGCTGCTAAAAGCGTATTTACAGCATCCTTTAAGAAGTCTTCACCATTTTTATATAGCCCTGTGCTTGGGATAATACGCATTTCTTTTTCTATCAGATTTCCAGATACGCACCGCCAATTTAATATTTACGATGTAATATATGTATCTTCTGCATCTTCCATCGAGCATCGTCTCTCCCACCCTCCCTGCGCTAAAACCCCACCTTTGCCTTGCATAAAAGCAAAGGGCTGGGATGAGGAGAGCTATGTCGCCTGAGTTCACATGGGAGGATGTGGTGAAGGGGAGGACTATAACAGGAGGTAAAAGTGCGGGATAACTTCATCAAAACTCAAATTCATCATTAAAACTTAGATGCTATTTCCCCTATGAGTTTTAATTTGAGATTATGTTTACGCCTCGTATCGATTCTAGAACTATATAAAATTCCTATGTCTATATCGCTTAAACAAAGCTTTTTGCCCTTCAAATCATTCTTCAGTCCATGCTTGCGGTCAAAGCCGAAGGGATATACAAGTATTATAAAGATGGCATACATGGGAAAAAAGAGGTATTGAAGAACGTTTCCATCGAAATAGAGGAAGGCGAGATTTTCGGCATCCTTGGTCCAAACGGTGCTGGCAAGACTACGCTTATCTCGATTCTCTCCACGCTCACAATACCAGACAGCGGGAAAGTGGAAGTCTTTGGGCTGGATGCTCTCAAAGAGGCAAACCGCGTAAAAAGCATAGTGAACATAAGCAGCGGAAACCCGAATTTCCCCTGGAGCCTTACAGTATATGAGAACCTTCGCTATTTCTCGATGCTGTATGGATTAAAAAATAAGGAGAAGGCTATTGAAAATGTTATTGCCACGCTTGAACTTGAGCCGTTCAGGAATGCCAGGTTCGAATCCCTTTCCACAGGCACAAAACAGCGCCTCTCCCTTGCAAAAGCGCTGCTGAACGAGCCGAGCCTCCTGTTTCTTGACGAACCAACAATGGGTCTTGACCCTGATATGGCAATTAAAATCAGGAAAATGATTAAACGAATCCATGATGAAAAAGGAATTACAATAGTGCTTACCACGCATTATATGAAGGAGGCTGAGCAGCTATGCGGCAGAATTGCGTTTATCAAGAAAGGCGAGATAATAGCAAATGCGCCGCCTGACGAGCTTAAAAGGCAGATGAAGCTTGGCGAGGCTATAACCATAGTGTATGAAGGGGAGTTTGATGTTTCTCTTTTGAAGAGTATCCCGGAAATTCTTGATATTTTACATGACAATGGAAAAATAAAGATAGTGGCAGAGCATGTTGAATCTATTATTGATGACGTATTAAAGAAGTTCTGTGACGTTCATATCAAGAACCTCGAGATTTCCCAGCCCAATCTTGAGGATGTGTTCCTAAGGCTGGCTCATTAAATGTATATACAGTAGATGGACAAGTGCATAGGAAACCTTGACGTACATCTTAAGTGAAACGTTGTCGAAGTACTAAATATAGATAATTCTATTTTAATTTAATTCTATTTATGTAGATTTTCTTAGAAACTATTTTTTTCCAGCTTAAAATAAAAGATTAGTTTGAAAAAAAAATTGATTCAAAGTGGAATAAGAATCTTAATATACTAAAAAAATTGATATAGCTATAATTTCAAAAGGCGATGGCTTTATATGGATAAAGAGGAAACACTATTTTAAGCCAGAATTAAATCCGCAATTTTTTGAAAATTATTATAAGGAGGTAGAAAATGGTAAGAAATGGAAGTCGGAGATATAAATCAATTAGTGAGATTAAGGAAAAGTTTTTCCCAGGGTCTGAATCAGAAATACCTTCAGACCCTATCTCTCTTGGGATTTTCTTAGCAGAAAAATCTTTAAATAGAATCCGTGAAGAATTAAACCAATAATTACGATTGTTTTTTTCTCCAGAAGATTCCTTGGAGTCTCAACCATAAGTTCATATTAAACTTTGGACTCGCATTAAACGTTAACTGAGAACTTACCCCACCTGTCCATCTACTCATATAATAAAAAGCATATAAACGGTGTACTTTATGAAAACCCCCGCTCAACCCAACCCCAAACAGGCAGCAGGCGAACTTGCAGCGCAGCTTGTAAAAAATGGTATGGTCGTGGGACTTGGCACAGGCACAACAACCGCTTACGCAGTTAAAGAACTGGGCAGGCGCGTGGCTTCGGGTCTGAAAATTCTCGGCGTGTCAACTTCCTACCAGTCCGCATTTCTTGCCGCTGAGTGCGGCATCCCGCTCACAACACTGGATGAGCATCCCACTCCCGACATCGCCATTGACGGCGCAGACCAGATAGCGAAATTCACAGCCATTAAAGGCGGCGGCGCGGCGCATACGCGGGAGAAAATCGTGGCGCTATCCGCTAAAAAATTTGTTGTGGTGGTGGATGGCTCCAAAGTCGTGGATATACTGAATCATCCCATTCCTCTTGAAGTGCTTCCCTTTGCACGAAAACTCGTGGAAAAACAGGTAGCAGGGCTTGGAGGGAATGCGCAGGTACGCATGGGTGTTAACAAAGACGGTCCTGTTGTTTCGGATAACGGGAATCTCATCATGGACGCTGATTTCGGGGAAATAGGCGACCCTTATTCCCTTGATGATGCGCTTTCACATTGTGCAGGTATTGTGGAGCACGGGATATTCACAAAAGTAGATATGGTCTATATCGGGAAAAAAGACGGCTCTGTAGAAATAATGGAATCTTAAGACCCGTTTGTCTCATTGCCGAAATCCTTGTTCACCAGGGTTTCCCTTACCCTCGTTCCCTTTTTTGCAGTGACCTCGGGCCATAATCTGACGCCAGAATGAATAGTAACCCCGTCTTCGATTATCACCCTCGGGCCGATAACAGTACCTGTCTCAAGGATGCATGAATCTTTTACTTTAGTGGCATTATCAATAACTGCGCCAGAAATTGCGGTATTTTTACCGATTTCAACATTATCGAAGATATACGATGACAGGATTCTTGAATTGCTGCCAATCGTGCAGTTTGAGCCAATTGATGTATATGGACCTATCAGGACATTATCCCCGATGGACGTGTTTTCCCCGATGACGATTGGACCCACAACAGCAGAATTCGAACCAAGGGAAACATCATGCCCTATGTCTATGGGTCCTGTCACTTTTGCGTTTTTAATACTGAGGCTCCCTGAAATCTTTGTGCCCGGCATCTGCTCGAGCATCCATTTGCATGCTTCCCTGTATGCCTGCGGGTTGCCTATATCAGTCCACCTTCCCCGCACAAGGAAACCATTAATAGTTTCGCCTTTTTTCATTATTTTCGGGAAAAGGTCTTTTGCAAAATCGTATTTCTTTTTGGGAATCCATTTCAGGATTTCGGTGTCGCAGACATATATGCCCGTGCTCGCAAGGTTGCTGAAAATCTCCCCGGCTTTTGGTTTTTCAAAGAAACGGTTGATACGGTTATTGACATCCAGATCAGCGATACCGTATTCACGCGGGTCATCTATGGGGATAAGACCGATGGTCACAAGCGCATCGTTTTTTTCATGGAAACGCACAAACTCCCGAAGACCTAAATCCATAACATGGTCGCCTCCCACTACCATAAAAGGCTCGACTTCAAAGAATTCTTCGGCGTTTTTTACTCCGCCTGCTGTACCCAGTTTTTCCTTTTCATGGACATATTCGATATGCACGCCGTACATGCTGCCGTCTCCGAGGGCGGCTTCTATTTCTCCTCCAAGATAGCCCAAGGTAAGCACAATATCATTGAAGCCCTCAATAGCCAGATGCTCCACCAGATGCACCAGCGAGGGTTTATTAAGGAGAGGAATCATCGGCTTTGGTCTGTCAAAAGTCAGGGGTCGGAGTCTTGTCCCTTCGCCGCCGCACATGATGCATGTCTTCATTCAAATCCTGCCTGAAATTAGTCTGGCAGTATATAGATATAACGAAATGAAATATCCCACAATCCTATTGGTAAGGTATGCTGTTGCAAAGCATACTATAAGTTAATTGAAGGCAATTTGGGTGCGATGAGATCAAAAAGTAAGGACATTGACCACCCAATTGTTTATGGGAAATACTCTTTGCCCCAGCGAAAACAGAGGCAGGTGCGCGCCGCTATCGGGAGAGATGTGGCGCCCATTTCAAAAATGTTTGATATTCTCTCAGACCCCGTTCGCCTGCATATCCTGCTCGCTCTGGCAGTGCAGGAATTATGCGTCTGCGTGCTCGTGGAGATTACGGACCATAAATATTCCGCGCTATCATATCATCTCAAGTTATTGAAAGAAATGGAATTCATTGATTCAAGGCGCGAAGGCAACTTTTTGCTGTACAGGCTGACCGGGCGCGGCAGGGCTGCGCTGGATATGATCGCCAACTTTTTAGAGACTACCCAGGAAGCACATAAGTAGAAGACTATTCCTAAAAAACCGTTATCTTTATGCTTAAGTATTTCAATAATATTTGAAATATGCTTTATGATGCAATAATAAATGGACTTTTAAGTGTGTACGATTATTTAGCATTGCATGTACTTGCCTGCCTGATTCCAGCCTTCTTTATTGCAGGCGCAGTTGCTGTGTTTGTTTCCAAGCAGTCTGTGATAAGATACTTCGGCAGCGAGACAAGAAAGTTCGTTTCTTATAGTATAGCGTCGGTCTCAGGTACAGTGCTTGCGGTCTGTAGCTGCACGATTCTGCCGCTTTTCGCCGGAATCTATAAACGCGGAGCAGGTATAGGCCCAGCGACCACTTTTTTATATTCTGGTCCGGCTATTAATATACTGGCAATCATATACACCGCAAAAATCCTCGGATTCGACCTCGGAGTTGCAAGAGCGGTTCTGGCTGTCTCAATGTCCATTCTCATCGGGCTGGTCATGGCTTTTTTATTTAAAGACTATGATCTAAAAAATACAAAAAGAGCTCAATTTAAACTGAATAAAGAGCAGAGATATCCTCAATGGGTTTTGTTACTGTTCTTTATTTTTCTGATATTAATACTGGTTATTGGTACTACGAATTTAAGTTTGAGTGCAAGATTGGGCACAATTGCCCTTCTTATATTTGGAGTAACGGCTCTGTTAAAAAACTATTTTACTGGCGAGGATATCATGAATTGGGGAACTGAAACGTGGGAATTGACCAAAAAAATATTCCCGATATTGATAATTGGAACTTTTATCGTGGGGGTAATAGCATATTATCTCCCGCCCGATACCTTCCGACCATTCATAGGCGGAAACTCAATAGTATCTTGCTTTATTGCATCTGTAATGGGCGCGCTGCTGTATATGCCCACGCTG
>CAYSLW010000115.1:0-5420 GCA_964431955.1 uncultured Candidatus Methanoperedens sp.
TCGGGGTAGAAAATTATGATTCGAGAGGCACATCCACTAAAACAAGGATTGAAACATTCCGCAGGCTGGTTGTTCGGGGTAGAAAATTATGATTCGAGAGGCACATCCACTAAAACAAGGATTGAAACTCTGCGAAATTACGCGTGTGGAGGATAACGCTGTAAATTCGAGAGGCACATCCACTAAAACAAGGATTGAAACCATGCAATGCAGTGAGCAAAGCGATATCAGTACCATATTCAAGATGCGCATCCACTAAAACAAGGATTGAAACCATTAAAGCACAAACAGGGTGAACAGAATATACCCGATAGTTATCATTATCACCGAATGTTTTAATCCTGAGAGAACACTGCCTTCTCCCATCACTCCTGCAATCAATCCTGATGAAAAACCCTGTATCAGGGCGCCGTGGAAAAACATGCGGTTATACACATTCAATTTCTCCCTCGTGAGACTCAGAGGAACTGCCCCGCCGCCTGTGCCTGAAACTTTTTCCCCTGCTTTTACCATCTCTTGAAGGAACGTTGTGGAGATTATGTAAATAATACCCACAAATACGAGGAACGATATATAAATAATTACAACGTAAATAAACATATTGGTTCTACGTTCTGCCTTTAATTCCTGTTCTGCAGAAGCATCCCTTGCTGCGACATTTAGCACTTCCCCTATATCGCCGCTGGACTCATTGGCTTTTGTCAATAAAGTGACCGAACGCGACACTATATGCGTCTTGACCCTATTTGCGAAGCGCACAAGTGCTTCATTTACGGCAAGTCCCCACTCAATATCATTCCGTATTTTCTTAATTTCCTTACTCAAACCAATATCGGAACGCGTCATTAATTTGATTGAGTCCCTAAGGGTCATGCCTGTTTCATTGGTGCTGGCAAGTTTTTTTAAGAAATCAGGTATCTGGGACTGTATCCTGTCCTCTCTTCTTTTCTTATACTCGTGGAAAACCATCAGCGGAATGATCAGGATAAACACTGTAAAAACTATTCTATCATCTATGAAATCTATAAAGTCCGGTGCTTTCAACGCATTAAAAATTGAAATTACAAGGTAGATAAGAGCAATCAGCCCGGTTATTATTAAAGAGTACTCTGGCTTTTCTTTCATGGGCTTCAAAGGATCACGAAGCATTTCTCTTATTTTAAGAGAGTCTCTCGATTTGACAAATTTAACAAATATGGCTTTTTCCTCTGTTTCGGGTACAATTATTTCACCAACGTAATTCTGAGTTGGCAAGATGGGCGCCTCGCCCGTAGAGCCAGGTGTTATAATATCCACCATTACTACAAACATCATTGAACCGATTGGTATAACCGCATATATTATCGCATATATCATTACCTGACTGCCTGAACCCATCACAGACATCATCACTCCAAGAATTATAATAAACAGCGGCCCTGCCACAAAAGCTGTGACGTACGATTCGGCTATCAACCCCAGTGTTTCAAGGAATCCTTTCTGCTCTACCTTGGCTTTGTTGAGGTATTGTTCGGATTTGTCCCGAAAGTAGGTGGAAATATTTCCGCCGCTGTCTATGACCGTAAGAAGATTGTACATGAGGTCCCTGAAATTCTCAGACGGTGTAATCTCGCATATGCTGTGAAGCGCGGTTCTTAAGTCATTTCCGAAATAATCCATGTCCCGCACAACAACATCCACTTCCTTTGCCACTTCGCCGTACGTGTCGGTACACCTGCTGAGTGAGCGCAATATTTCGATAACATTCATGCCGCCCCTGCTCAATGCATACATGAAGGTGACAGCATAGGGCAGGTTTTTATCTATCGACCCTTTCCTTTCTCCAGCCATGAAAGCAGGATAGGCAAGAAAGAGCATGTGGGTTATACCTCCGAATAGCGCGGCAAGAAAAAGAACTATGAAAATTGAGATAGATATTTCTTTATACTGCAACAGCCATGCCGTTCCCGGGGTGAATGTGAGATGGGTAAGTCGTTCTGGAAGTCCCACGACAGAAACAACCATGTAAGCAAGGAACAAGCCCAAGATCGCTCCCACAAGACCTGCGAGGACGGAGTAAAATACAGCATTTGATAGATACATCTCATAAGACATGGGGATACGCGCCTGTCTCATTGCCATCCGCAGATCATGGAACTCTTCCTTCTTTGCTTTAATCCTGTCGCCGAGCAAGACAAATGGCAGTGTCTTTAATTTCAGGAAAAATGATTCGACTTTTTTTACCATTGCTCTCATCCTGAGATTATCAAATTCTTGAGTACCTTTTCAGGACTTACCTGATAATCGTGGATGATGGTAGCAATCGCACTAAAATCAGTGATTTTGTTATTTACCATGAACTCAAGTATTTTTTGCCTGTTCATCAATTCTTTTTTCAAATCCGAAGCGTTCCAGCCACGCCTTATCATTATATCATCCAGGGCTTTTGACTCCCCTACCCTGTGGAATTCATCCGTTAAAGGGTCCCATACAAATATATCATTAGTCCGTATGTTCCTCGTTGCGGGGTCTATATCAGTAATTTCAACGAGTTTCATGCTGCGCCGCGCCCGTCTTCCTTTTACAAAGGTTTGCGCCTGAATGCTTATTATATTAAGGGCTTGAATCATCGACCTGGGCACGCTAATAGGCGGATTCTCAAGACGGTGTATAGCGCTCGATACCGAATCAGCGTGCATGGTGGAGAAGGTGGTGTGACCTGTGCTCATTGCCTGGAAGAGGGTAAGTGCTTCTTTACCCCTTACCTCGCCAACTAACAGGTATTCAGGTCTCTGCCGCAGCGCAGCCCGAAGGAGGTCGTACATATCAATACTTCCCCTGCCGTCAGCAGCAAAAGAGTCTCTGGTTATGCCGGGAATCCAGTTAGGATGCGGCAGTTTCAGTTCACGAGTATCTTCAAGTGAGATTATTTTTGCATGCCAGGGAATGAACAGGGAAACTGCATTAAGAGAAGAAGTCTTACCCGAAGCTGTGCCTCCTGCAAAAATCAAACTCTTATTATTTTCAATACACAGCCAGAGATATGCCATTTCTTCTACCGAGAAAGTACTCCAGTTAATCAGGTCGACAGGCGTTATCGGGACTTCGCTGAACTTTCTGATGGTAAACGTTGCACCGTGGGTTGTTACTTCAGTACCAAGCGTCATCTGGATGCGCGAACCATCGGGCATGGTGGCATCCACCATTGGCTCTGCTATTGAGATATGCTTTCCGCAGCGCTGTGCAAGCCTTATTACATACGAATCAAGCTCGCTTTCCCTGTAGTACACATTTGTGGGAATATTGGTGTATTTCTTATGGTAAAGATATATGGGAATATCATATCCGTTGGCAGAGACATCTTCAATCCTGTTATCGTGCATTAGGGGGTCTATCTTTCCGAATTTAATGAAGTCTCTCCGTGTATAGTACAATATTTTTTCGAGAGTCAATGGAGTTATATCGAGCGCATAATCTTTTATCAACCGATTGACTTTAGTTGTCAGGGTTTTTTCTTTATCTTCGTCGCTTTTTATATCTTCAAAAAGCAGGACGTCCCTGAGCCTGTCTTTGATTTCTCTAAGTAACAGGTCCTCAAAATCAGAAAGTTTTGGCTCTGCCGCATAATACAGATATGAATTTTTCAGAGGATTGAATAGGATTACTACAAAGGAATAGGGTTCGTTCACCCAGTAACGTTCAATTTCATTATATCCTTCCAGTCCTTCAAAAGTGACAAGCGGACCGTGCAATGCCTGGTGGTATGCTTCTACTTCTTCTGCTTCTTTTGAGAAGACAGATTTTAGCTTTACAAAGAGGGTTTCCGGTTTTTCGGCTGGGCCGGTTTCTACATCAGATAGTAATTCCTGTTTTTCAGGAGTCATCCGCTCTTTTATGATTTCGCGTGTTGTATCGGCATCAAGGTGCTGCATCAGACCTTTTCCCTCTTTAGCAGATTTTAAGATTCTTTTTGCATCTTTCAATTCCTCAGAAATATCTTCCAGATTTTTCTGCCCCTCTAAAACTCCATTCAAAACAGTTCTGAGTTCACTATAATATGGCGATTTCTCATCTAAAGAAGAAAGCTCTTTTTCGTAAGCGGCTATTTCTTTGGCTTGTTTGATGAGCCTTATCAAATTTTTCTTAAAAATCCCCATTTCGAGAGAGGGATTTTCCGCAGCTATATTGCCAACAAAGTCCTCAATATCCTTCTCTATAGGACTCTTAAATTCGGCTAAGAATCCACGCACTTTTTCGTTCTTCAAATCTGGTATGTCCATTGACTTCAATCCTTCACTTGTAAAACGATTTCTCAATTTCATTTGTATCAGGATTTAATCCCGATGATTTTCTTTACCCTGTCAATAAGTTCCTGTCTTCCGAACGGTTTTATTATGTAGTCGTCTGCCTTGAGGACATGGAGACCCACCATTTTATCAATGTCCTTATCCCGTACTGTAAGTATAGCCACAGGCAGGTTGTGGTATCTTTCTTTTATCTTATGGAAAACCTCCCACCCATCCATTTCAGGCATCATGATGTCCAGCAGCACGGCTGCGGGTCTTTCAACTTTGAGTTTTTCAAGGCACTCCCTGCCGCTGAATGCAGGTATGACCTCAAACCCCTCGGTTTCAAGAACCAGTTTTATCAAATCCACGGTGTCGGGTTCATCGTCCACTACCATTATTTTTTCCATTCAAATCACCTATATTGTATTTCCTTTGCAAGTGTATATAATTGCCCATAAAGTTTTCATTTAATTTTATCACTCTCCTTTGCAATAGGTAAAAGCACATGAACGGTAGTCCCTTTTCCCACCTCGCTTTCAATCCAGATTTTACCGCGGAAGGCATCGATGATATTTTTTGAAATATACAGTCCGAGACCTGCGCCGCCGTACTTCCTTGCTGTCGAGGCATCAAGCTGATAAAAACGCGTAAATAATTTCGGTATTATATCCTCGGGAATACCTATACCGGTATCGGACACGGTAAGATGGACATTCTCCCCTTCGTTCCGTGCCCTTATTGATAGTCTCCCTCCCTCCATGGTAAATTTTACAGCATTATCAAGAAGATTTATTATCACTTCTATAAATCTATCCTTATCTCCACAGACCCTGGAAATATCGGGAATGTCCTTTTCAACAGTAATCTTTTTCTTATTCATCATGGTTTTGAAATCGCTCAAGCACATGCTGACAATTTCATCAAGGTCAAGGGGTTCAAAGTGAAACTCGATTTTTTTGGCCTGCAAGTTGCTGATGAACAATATGGAATTTATCAAACGCGTCAATCTATCCGCATTCCTGATAATAGCTTCAAGACTCGTTTTCTGCTTATCAGAAAGTCTTCCCAGTTTTTCATCGTATAACAATTCCCCGTATCCCTTTATCGAAATTAGCGGCGTTTTTAATTCATGGGAAACGTTTGAGATGAACT
>CAYSLW010000115.1:5430-6893 GCA_964431955.1 uncultured Candidatus Methanoperedens sp.
CGTCTTTCATTTTATCCAGCGTTTCGAGCTCAGCATAAGCTTTCTGCAATTTCCTATACGACTCGTCCATGTCCTTCAGCATATTGAATATTGCATCCCTGCTATCCTGCAGTTTTTTTGTCCTTTCCTTCAGTATCTCCTCGGCTCGTATATTGCACTCAGCAAGCTGCTTTTCCTTCAAAGTCTTGCATGCGAGCAATCCGAGGAAGGCATGGAGTTCCTTCTCTACTTCTTTTTCCACAGGAGAAAAATATAATGGATTTGCGCATACCATGCCCTGGGCAAAGACCTCTGGATGCGTTTTCACAGCCCGAAGCTCGGCTTCTGCACCGAATAAACTCTTCACATACTGACATAGCCCGATGGCTGGGTTTTTTAGATAGAATTCATTCAACTCCTCCTCATATTCCATCAGCTTATCAGAGGGCACCATTTCCTGGGCAACCCTGAGGCTGCGGTAGCCTTCCTCGATAGCAAGTTCAAGGTTCTTTCTCAGAAGAGATATCCTTTTCTCAGGCATTGGTTCTGGAACTACACTCAATTGTCCGCTTTCAACGTATTCTTTCTCAACCCCAATTTTTTCAAGCCTGCTGAGTATAACATTATCACCTATATACAGGCATTTCTCCCAGTTTTCAAGCCCGAACTTCAGAAAAGCTGCAGCTAAAGAAAGAGCTTGCTCACGGTCTTCATGTATGCTGCAAACATGGTCTCCAACTTTTATTTCTTTTATTACATTTAAATTAATACTTTTCAAACATTTCCCTCTATTTTTTTCTTGAGTTCTTCTATTTCTTTCTTCAGTTCCATCATTCTCAGCTCCCTGCCTACCGCTATATCAGAGAATTCCTCAAGCTCCTTTAACCTCTTCTGCAACTCAAGGTTCGCCTGCTTCAGATTCTCATAGAGGTTAGCGTTTTCAAGTGCAACTCCTATCTGGTTAGCTATGGACTTGAGAAGCTCCACCTCATCCTCTGTGAAAGTTCTTTTGGTATGGCTCACAAGGTCAAGCACTCCGAGCACCTTATCCCTTATGCTGATTGGAACGCTAACTACTGATTTTGCTCCCGTTTTTCTAGCATTCACTGTCATTGACCGTGGTGCAGCTTCTATATCGTTTATAGTTATTACATTTCCCTGCTGGATTGCTGCCCCTGCCACACCCTCCCCAATTTTCAGCCTTTCAATCAGAGGAACAACCTCAGGGGATATGCCCTTTTGACCTTTTAATATCAACTCTCCTGCTTTTTCATCCAGCAAATAAACATCGCCAGAGTCAACGCCAGTTACCTCTAAGAGCTTGTTAAGAGATGTGGTCATTAACTCGTCTATGTTGAGTGTGCGTGTTGCAACCCTATCAACCTCGTAAAGGGCTGAGAGTTCCCCTGTTCGCTTCTTGAGTTCTTCGTGCTGGACTGTGAGTCGGCGATACAACTTCCTGGGCGAAGTGGGTCTGGGCGGCG
>CAYSLW010000116.1:0-6889 GCA_964431955.1 uncultured Candidatus Methanoperedens sp.
GAAAATCGCTATCGCTCTTTATTCCCCGTCCCCAATATAGCGTTTCATCGCATATAGATGACATTATCAATCAACTATTCATTTCCATTTTTAAACTGGTTCATCAATTTTTTATTACAAACAATGTTTCTGTGATATATCCGCAGCTTTAAAAGATTTTTCTTCTCACCTCATCTCAAACCTCTCGAACCTCTCCTTCTTCGCCCTGCAAATCGGGCATAAATCAGGCGGCTCCTCCCTCGCGCAGAGATAACCGCACACTGTACACCTGTAAACCTGAGCCATTTCTTTACCTCCTGCTCCTTTTTGTTCCATTATACTCGGATAACCTTTCTCATAATACTCCTGCGGGCGCCGCTCCGGTATCGGTTCATGCGGCTTCCTTCCCGAAATCCACTCATCATTCACATACAGCGTACACAGGCAGCACCCGTACTCTTCAATATCGGCGTCCCTGTAGTTGCACGGGCAGATCATATCCATATCATCTGCCAGCACGCCGCTTGTTATCCTGCACGGGCATGACGGATAGCCGTAGCGGTGCTCGTTATCCCACAGCCCCTGAAGTATGCTATCAAGTTCTTCCCTGTTCGGGTTGAAATGATAGCCTTCTTCATCTGCAATTTTCTTCATCTCGGCGAACATCTCGGAAACAGTTCTCATAACATATTGACCTGATATTTATTGCCAGCTTTTTTCATGCCAGTATCATTTCGTTCTTATGAATCTGCATTCCCTGTTTAGCAGCTTCCCGTTCTGCCAAACGTAAATTCAATTCATTCAAGAATTTTATCAGCCTTTTTACCACTATATCATCCTTGTTTATCTGGTACAGCTTGGCATTACCTATCATAAATATTGTATAAGTATAAATCCAAGGGCGTTAAGAGCAATTGGTGAATATCTCGACAAAAACTGATTTCATAGCCCCAGCGCCGCCCTTATTTTATCCTCATAAAATCCCACAATCACCTTGTTCCCTATCACTATCGTCGGGAACCTCAATCCACCGCTTAACTTCAGAACTTCTGCCCTGATATCCTCCCTTTCCCTGCCATCCAGTTTATCCACATCCACGTAATCGAACTCAATTCCATGCTCTTTCGAAAACCTCTTTGCTGCGCTGCAGTGAACGCATGTGCTCAGCTCACGGTCCATGCATCTCCCGATGTTCCTCTGTAACAGCATGATGCTCCTCAGGCAATTCGATCTCGCATACCTCAGGCGCACCTTTTTCTTTGTAATGCAGGTTCCATTTCTTGCAGACCCACATCTGGAGCGCCTTTATGTCCTCCTCGCTCATGTGGCGGAAACGTCCCTGCATCATCAGGTAATCCTTAACTCTCTTCATTCTCCCCGGCTTGTAGGTAATCCTCTTTTCACCGTTCTCTACTTCGTACAGAGTCCACATCCCGCTTTCCACAGCCAGTTTTGTGACTTCCACGGTCTTTGCAGGGTTCATCTTCCAGCCCGGGATGCATGGGGTAAACATGTGAAGGAAGCGGAAGCCTTTGATGCTCTTTGCCTTCTCCACTTTTTTTATGAAATCAAGAGGATGCCCGATTGACAGCGTGGCATAATACGGTATCTCGTGCGCCACAACAATATCACCGAGGTTTTTCTTAAAACGACGATTTCCTTGAATATTCTTTCCCACTGGGGTCGTAGTCGTCCATGCCCCGAAGGGCGTCCCGCCGCTTCGCTGTATTCCTGTGTTCATATAAGCCTCATTGTCAAGGCAGATGTATAGCACATCATCATTGCGCTCTGCAGCGCCCGACATGCTCTGCAAACCTATATCGTATGTCCCGCCATCGCCGGCGAATCCAACAGCAGTAGCATGTTTTCCCTTCTTTTCAAAAGCTGCCTGCATGCCTGTCAAACATGCGCCGGTATTCTCAAAGGCAGTATGGAAAAACGGCACTTTCCACGCTCCATACGGGAATGTGGTGCCAAATACGACTGCGCAGCTCGCAGGTACGTAAACCACAGAATCTTTTCCTAAAATGCGTATTGCGTTGCGGATGGACATCGCCACGCCGCATCCGGGACAGGCGGTATGTCCGGCGGTGAACAAATTATCATCGGGCAGGTCTTTGAGCGACATCAGGTCTCACCACGCGTATTATGCCAGTTTATTGCCTTCACTTTCTCGCCTCTTGCTGCCTTCAATGTGATCTCGAACATACTTCTAATCTGCGCTTCGGTAACATCCCTTCCCCCCAGACCTGCGAGATGATTAACAACAGGTATTGTCGCGCCATAGAGCGCACTGCGTACCTCATTAAATACCGGTCCTCCGCCGTGGTAGGATATTGAACGGTCAACCACACCCACAGCGCTTACATCTGATAATATTTCCCTTAATTCTTCCGAAGGAAAGGGTCTGAAGAATCTGAGTTTGACAAGCCCGACTTTTTTTCCCGTTCGCCTGAATTCATCCACTATTTCACGCGCGGTACTTGTAACAGTTCCCATGGTGAGCAATGCCACCTCAGCATCCTCCATCTGATATGTATCAATCATTCCGCCATAATTTCTCCCAAAAACCTTCGCAAACCCATCGTTTATTTCTTCAATAACCTGTTTTGCGGATTCCACAGCTCCAACAGTCTGGCGGCGCATTTCCATGATATATTCAGCGGGCATGAACGTGCCTATCATCGCGGGTCTTGCAGGGTCAAGAGTAACATCAGGGTTATAGGATGGCAGGAAGGAATCCACATCACGCTGCTGCGGTACTTCCACGGGCTCGACCGTATGTGTGAGCACAAAACCGTCAATACACGGCATTATGGGAAGCAGCACGCGCTTGTCCTCTGCAATCCGATAAGACTGGATAACCATGTCCAGAGCCTCCTGGTTATCTTCCACGTATACCTGAAGCCATCCCGAATCCCGCGCTCCCATGGAATCATTATGCTCGCACCAGATACCCGGAGGACCCCCAAGCGTTCGATTGGCATTCACCATAACTACTGGAAGACGCAGGGGTGCAGTAGCGTAAAGCATCTCATGCATGAACGCCAGTCCCTGCGATGAGGTTGCCGTGAATACTCTTGCACCGGCTGCTGATGCTGCAGCTGCTGCGCTCATGACGCTGTGCTCCGACTCCATCGTAAGGAATTTTGCATCCATTTCCCCGTCACTAACAAAATCCGCAATGTGTTCGATAATAAGCGTCTGCGGCGTAATCGGATATGCGGGCACTACGTCCACACGGCAGAGTTTTGCTCCTATTGCAACAGCATGGTCGCCTGTGATTACTTTTTTCATCAAACCCTTGCCCCCACCATTTTTATTGCATCCACAGGACACTCGTTGGCGCATATGCCGCAGCCCTTGCAGTAATCGTAATTGGTCATGAGGTCGCCGCGGTCTGAGATGCGTACGATGGTTCCTTCAGGGCAGTAGAACCAGCATAAAAGGCACATGGTGCACTTTTCCCTGTCGCGCACAGGGCGAAAAGTTGCCCAGCCCGAGACCTTGTTCTCAATGAAGCTTCCCGGACCGATAAGACCTGCTTCGGTTTTTCCTTCTACGAGAATGCCTCCAACAGGGAGTTCCTGATATGCGGGAAGCCACTGCTTCTTTGGTTCAAGCTTTTTTATACCCTTACTTCTCCCGATAACAGTGTTCTCGTAAGCAGTCCTTGCAGCAAGGGCATTTCTCTCTCCTATCTTTTCACCGAGTTTCTCACCGAATCTTCGTTTTATGGCATCTTCCAGTGATTCAAGCTTGATAACTCCCGTGGCTTTTGCGAATGCTCCGAGAATTGCTGTGTTGGTTATAGGAGCTTTCAGGATTTCAAGCGCTACCGAGGTTGCGTTCACAGCCGCGGTCCGAACGCTTATGCCCAGGTCTATGTCTTGCGGTTTTTCCTTAGAGTTAATGACCACTGTGCCGTCTGGTTTTAACCCTGCTACAACGTCTATGGTATCAAGAAGAGAATCGTCAAGAACAACAACGCAGTCTGGAGCATACACCTGCGTCTTGCTGTATATCTTTTTAGCGTCTATCCTCGTAAAGGCAAGAACCGGTGCGCCTCTGCGTTCTGCGCCGAAAAAAGGAAATGCGACAGCGTAATTTCCTTCTATTACGGCAGCCTCTGCAAGTGCCTGGGCAGCCATGACTGCTCCCTGACCACCCCTTCCGTGAAACCTGACCTCGAACATCTCCATATTTTATTCACTTACCATAAGCCCTTCACTTATCAACAAATCGCTTCTGACCGCATGGGTTTCTTCAATCTTCTGTCCCAACACCTGACGAATTTCCTTAACCAGTTCATTGAGGTTGCCTCTTCCGCAGGTTTCGCCCCTGGTTATGCCGCTCACAATAGCTACTACCGTACCTTCGGTTTCAGGGTTTTTTGGTTTCACGTATTTTGTCTTTATCCCTGCTTTTGCGAAATCCTCAAAATCAATGGGGTATTCGCAGGCTATTACAGCAGGTATGTTGACATATTTCAATATTTTTTTGGTTTTTAACACGATGTGGGAATTGACATTACCCATATGTATTAACACTAGTTTGTGCCTGGCTATCTGTTCGATTTCCTTAGCGGTCAGACCGAACGAGGCTCCATAGCCTTTTGAAGCTTTTGCACTCCCTACTTCATCCATGGGGACGCCGGCTCCTGCCTCAAACACAAGAACGCTTACCTGTATCCCTTCTCTTCTAAGCCCGTAGGTAATCTCGCAAACAGGTTTGGTGATGTGCCGCCTCCCTGGCGTCATTGCAATCGCAACCACATCGGGTCTTGCTGCTTCTGACAGGGTGCCGCGCTGGGCTATGCCTCCGCCTCTGCCCAGCCCCATCGCTTCCCTGCAATCCACTAACTGTGTGTTCCTTCCAAACATGTTTAATTTACATTGTTTATTATTTGATTTAACCCTTTTCATAGTTTTGAAGGCAGTACAATTTATCAAAGCTGAATGTACTTAGCTGCCTTCCCAAGATTTTCTTCGATCCTCAGCAGCTGGTTGTATTTTGCATTGCGCTCGCTCCGTGCAGGCGCACCCGTCTTTATTAACTCGGCGCCGGTAGCGGTTTCGGCTGACCTGTGGCTCACGACCACTTCATATGCGAAGCGCCTCATGGTATGTCTTTGGCTGGGGCGAGAAGCCACTTCCACATAGGCAAGTATTTTATGAGCTTTCCATTTTTTTCAACACTTCTCTCCTCATCCTCGGTTAAAATGATTCCCGAATCAATATCAAGTTCTTCCACAGCACATTGAAGCGCGCGTTCTTCGCGCATGCGAGTGGCATCATCCCTTACGTCCCAAGCCACCTGGATAAGTTCTGTGAGCTTTTGCCCATCTTTTACTACAAAATCAACTTCATAGCCATCCCGGCTCTTCCAGTAGTAAACTTCAAAATTCCGCCGCCTGATTTCAAGGAAAACCACCGTCTCTCCAAGCCTGCCCTTGTCGTGAGAGAAACGCAAACATACGGCATTCCTGATACCAGTATCCACAGGATATGTTTTTTTATTCTGCTTGAACTGGGTCTTTAATTTGAAAGAAAAAATGGGAAGGTCGTATATCAACAGGGATTCTTTCAGGTATCCGATATATTTTTCAGCGGTCTCCACCGCAGTGCCTGTAGCCTGCGCCACGCTGTTGCTTGAGTAAAGTGCGCCGGGATTTGTGAGCATGAACCTGCATATTTTGTCGGTGATCTCAAAGGATGCGCCGTACCTTGAGGAAATATCTCTGGCAAGAATGTCGTTGTAAAGTGAGGTGAGCACCTGTTTGCGCCCGAAATCATCCAGCCCCACTGTTTCGGGAAAGCCCCCCGTTTCAAGATATGCGCTTAAGTAATGCAGGAGTTTGTCCTTATTATAAGCGAGAAATTCGGGAGTGAAATCCTCCCATCCTCTTTTCCTGAGATATTCCCTGAAGGAAAAAGGCGTGGCGCCAAAGGTTATATGCCTGCCGGTGAGGACTCTTCCCATATCCTGTGAAAGCAGGCTGGCAGACGAACCTGAAATGAATATCCTCTGAAATTTTTTTATATCGTAAAGCGTTCTTACCCAGCGTTCCCATCCTGTTTTTTGCTGTATCTCATCAAGGAATATGTGGGATATGTCAGGGTTTATTTTGAATATCTCTTTCTGGAGTTCGGGAAATGAGGCGGCGTTTATCGATGGGTCATCGAAGTTCAGGAAAATTATGTCCTTTGACCGCACTCCCTGAGAGGTCAGATGCTTTGCCACCTGATATAGAATGGTGGTCTTGCCGCACCGCCTGACCCCTATTATGTCCTTTATGTGGGGTGTGCCGAGGCTTTTGATGATGTCCTCTGTGATGTCCCTCCTGATACCTGTAAGGGATGGAGACATCTTTTGCGCCCACCATGGGTTCCATGAGCGGATGGATTGATCGAGCATAATGGATTAATTTTGCGGGATGGTTTATATATGTTTCGATGATTGTCGAGGATTTTTGAGGTTTTTGTTATATTACTGTTGAGGGATTTATCTGCTTCCTGGCGCGCCCCGAAGCATGGATAGGCGCCCCTGCGAACTGCGCGGCGCCGCTGCTTTTGGTTCATCCTGGGTTTGAATTTGCTCACGTAGAACGGTTGCCTGGGGCTCGTTTCGAGAACATCCATCAAAGCACGCTCCGCAAGGGCAACGTATCGCCGCGAATGTGCGCCCGACCGCGCAAAAAGAGCCCTTCGGGAGGATTTGGCGCATGTACGGGGTTATGGTAGATTGTAGGTACTTTTATACCACTTACCAAAACACACGGATATTTATTAATAATATGTTATACTATACTATCAAATGGATTAGGAATACGTTCGCTGATTAATTTTGGTTAATCCTTTTCCTTGTTCTTTTTTTAATCCCTCTTTCCCATCCTCATTCCAGAGATTTA
>CAYSLW010000117.1:0-6832 GCA_964431955.1 uncultured Candidatus Methanoperedens sp.
AAGGCAATACCGTCATAGATTGCGACTGTCTTTTTTCCATATAAAAATCTCACCGTTTCCCTCCACTCATCCCCGCCCCCCATCGCCGCCTGCCCCGACCCGCGCCGTGTCTTTCATAACCAGTACCATCCTATCCCGCAGGGGTTAGCTCTCTACCGAGTTCTTCAGCAGCTCGCCGTACTTCTGATACCTGCTCATCTCCACGGTGAACGGTGCAGGGTCTTCGAATCAGGGCGGGGTCTTGTCTGCTTTTGGGCATGAGGCTGCTTCGGGAGCATATCGGCGCCAGGAATTTAATACCTATAGAGCTATAAATATTCGGCGCAGTAGAAAAATGCTATGAAGAGCGAGACTCTAAATCTGCGTTCATAAACCGAGACTTCGGTTTGCGAAGTGTTGGGGTATGCTTCGCATACCCCTCGTTTGATAAAACTTTCATAAAGTTTTGCGTTTATCTGCGGTTTATTCAATCAACACCACTTCCAATTCTTCGCCTTTACCATAACCTTCAACATTCTCTGGTATAATCACAAATCCATCTGCTTTCGAGACTGAACTCAATATCCCCGCGCCGGATGTTGCAATGGGAATGGCTGTACTCTTGCTCAACTTAACCCGCGCAAATGTTTTATACCCTATTCTCGAAACTATTTTTTCGGACAATACCGCACGAACTGTCCTGTCTGGCTCATCAGGTATATGTCCAAGCTTTCGAAGCGCCGCCCTTGCAAAAAAGTAAAGTGACACGATACCTGCGACAGGGTAGCCTGGCATGCATACCACGGGTTTGCCTTTGATGATGCCAAGGGCAGTCGGTTTACCTGGGCTGATTCCCACGCCGTGAACCAACAATTTTCCAATCGAGGCTACCACTTCCGGTACATAATCACGTTTTCCCACGGAAGTTCCACCGCTCGTGATAACCATATCGGCATCGAGATTAGAAGCAATAGCTTCTTTTATCATTTCAGGTTCGTCGGTCACAATATCAAGCAGTCTTGGAGCGCCGCCCCATTTCCTTATGTAAAGTAACGCCATCAATCCGTTGGTTTCATAGACCTCGCCTTCTTTTATTTCCGACTTTTCCCTGGAAACAAGTTCCTCACCTGTGGGAATAATCGCTACATGAGGCTTCCGGAATACCTTTATATCTTTAATGCCAAGCATTGCAAGGACAGCGATATCGCATGGACGGAGCCTGTGACCCTCCTTTAAAATAATTTCACCTTTTTGAATATCCTCCCCTATTTCCCCCACGTTCTTGAAAGGATGAAGCTGGGTAAATATTTCAACATGATTGTCTCGCGGAACAGTGTCTTCAATCATCACAACCGCATCCGCGCTTTCCGGTATGGGCGAGCCTGTATGTACTCTCACGCATGTTCCTTTCTCACCTTTCCCCAGGTTCAGAACCACAGGTGAATTGCTGCCTGCACCCAGGGTATCAGATGCCCGAACGGCGAAGCCGTCCATAGCTGCGCGGCGGTAATGGGGCACGTTAATGGTTGCGATTATATCTTCTGCAACAATCCTGCTGTCGCAATCCCCGATTGGCAGAATCTCGGTATCAGAGATGGATTGAAAAGCATTTAAAAATAATTCCCTTGCTTCGTCTGCATTAATTCTTTTTTTAAACATCATCCACCTGATACTGGAGGGAAAATCACAATCTCGTCAGCGGGTTTAAGTGAGGTATCTAAGCTAAGAATATTCTTTCCATTTAAAAAAATGTTGATATAACGTCTCAAATTTCCATCCCTGAAAATCATATCCGCCAATCCGGGATATTTCTGGCAGAGTGCTGCGAGGACTTCTTTGACAGTACTGCCTTCTATTTCGAGTTCTTTTGTTTTTGTAAATTCCCTGAAATTGGCAAACAGCTTGACCCTTATTTTTGGCATGGTATCTCCTATTCTCTTTAAAACCATAAATGCTATGAATATGTTTTGCCCATGTTAAGCCGATGAATAAAAAAAACTTTGCGTTGTATCTTGGTTTTATTCTCATAATTGCTCTTGCGTTCTTTTTAAGATTATACCGGCTTGATGAACGGGTATTTCATCATGATGAAGCGGCAGTGGGTTATTTTACTTACAAATTATTTAATGACGGCATATATTCCTACGACCCTTCGTTCCACGGTCCTTTCATGTACTATGCAGCAGCCGGGATGTTCAGGCTCTTTGGGGATTCTGATTATTCAGCCCGCCTGCTTCCCGCACTTCTTGGCGCAGCAATGCTTTTCCTGTTGATTCCGTTAAGAAGACATATCGGAAACGCAGGCATGATTTTTGCTGCCTTTTTTCTTGCGCTCTCGCCCTCTTTCCTTTATTACTCACGTTTTTACAGGGAAGACATTTTCGCTGCCTTCTTTTCCATGTTAATGCTGGTATGCGCTGTTAAATACGCTGAAAAACATGTCGAGGAAAAGTATTCGAGCATGAGGGTTTTTTACCTGTTCGCAGGGGCAACCTCACTTGCCTCTATGGCAGCGCTTAAAGAGAATGCATACATCGCAATGGGGTTGATAGCTTTATTCCTGTTATTGCTCTTTATCAGGGAAAGATGGTATAAGGATTTGATTGGAAAAATCAAAAGATGTGAAAAAAGATTAATGATTACTGTCGCTGAGGGGGCATTTTTCATTCTTGTCCTGCTTGTAGCTTTTTCCCTTTTCTATACAGGGAAGCCGCTTGATATTCACGGAATGTATGCAGCGGTTGAAAAAGCGGTATCCCATTGGTACGAGATGCATATGATACAGCGCATGGGCGGACCAATATACTTTTATCTACCGATACTCGCTCTTTACGAACTTCCTGTCCTTGTTTTTGGACTTCTTGGAATTATTCATTATTATAAGAAAAATAGTCTTTTCATGATATTCATAGGATACTGGGCAATAACCAACCTTATAATCTATTCTTATCTTCAGGAAAAAGTCCCGTGGCTTATCCTGAATCCGCTTTTGCCTCTTGCAATAATTGCCGCCGGTTATATAGGTGAAATTCTCCCAAGATTAAAATTTAATTCAATTGTTGGCTCTGCTACAATTATTTTCCTCGTAATAAGTTCCTCTTATTTTGTTTATTCAAGCGTTCTCCTTAACTATTATAATTATACCAATCCGGCTGAACCTTTAATTCAGGCGGCTCAGCCTCCTCAGAAGTTTTCTTTGTTCCTTGATAAAATAAACGAAATTTCATTGCAGTATCAGAATAAATCCACAGAGCTCCAGCTTACCGATGTTGAAATGGAAACGCAGTTCCTGTGGTATATGCGGCATTTCAGTAACATAAAGTGGAGGGTGAGCATTGATTCCGAACTTACAGCACCTTTGATTGTGGTGCATGATACAGACGGTAACGAGTCCGAGGCTGATATTGTTAAGCGACACCTGCGAACCGATTATGAGAGGCTTGACAGCGCAAAGATGTCATGGTACTGGTTTTTACCCTCGGATGTTACGCTGGATTACCTGCTGTACAGGAAGATGGACAGGGCGCCTGGAGAGTACAGGGTTGTGCTATTTTATAAGCCAAAAAATTAAAGGTTTTTTATCAGGTTAGAAGGATTTGCGCCTGTGGCTCTTCTCGCACCCTTTTCATCCAGACCTGAGCCCATCGCAATCTGAAATGCAGTTTCGTCGGTAATTAAATCATGTGGTTCATGCGAATCCGTATTTACAATCAGGCAGGCGCCTGTTTCGTTAGCAATCCTCACTACATGACCATTGGTTCGATTGTGCCCGTTGCGCGAGGTTATCTCAAGGCAAATACCATTCTCCTTTGCAAGTTCCGCGTCCTCGACTGTAATAAAACCCGGATGAGCAAGAATGTCGATGTCCAATGACACTGCCGTGTGGTTCGTGCCCGCAGGGACAGGTTCAACAATGGTCTCGCCGTGCACCACAACTATCTCAGCACCCAGACTGCGCGCTTTTTCAACAAGCAGCGGTATTTTTCCTGGCGGGACATGCGTTAATTCAACCCCTGCGAATATTCTGATGTCGTAGTCGTCTTCCAGGGATTTTACCTTTTTCACGCAGGTCAAAACATGCTCTATATTCGTGAAATCCACATGGTCTGTTATTGCTAACGCAGTATAGCCATGAAAAACTGCGCGGCGCACAAGTTCACTTGGAATCAACTCGCCATCGCTGAAAGTGGAATGTGTATGCAGGTCTATCACTTTTGTCCCCTTGCTTTATTTATCTGCTGTGCAATCTGTTTTGCTAAAACGGATTTGGGAGCTTTCTTATCCACAAGCACCCTGCCGCTTACCACCCACCATGATTTGGGGTGGGCTTTATCGGCTTCAACCACTGGAGCCAATTTTAATTCCGAAGCAGCTTTTTCAATCTCTTTTAGAACAGGGGATTTTACCGAATCTTTCATAGAAAGAATCCTGCCTTCAGCCCTTGATTTTGTAGCGTCAAGATACACAGGCCAGATAACAAGCTTGGCTTTATCTTTTAACATTATGCACCTGTTATCTTTTTAAGAGTAATAATACTTTTCTAACATCTGGTTGTGAATAATATAGCATGATTCATAAATTTCCGTAATTTCAAATTTTTGACATGTCTTTTGAGCATTCTTCAAGGTTTTCAGACAGGATAACAGGATGAACAGGATTAAATTATATCCTGTCAATCCTGTTAATCCTGTCAAAATTTATTGTTCGAGAGTGATTACGATTATTTAGGAAACTTACTATATAATTTAGAAAGTAGGTTTGGCATGAAGAGAGAAGTTCATGCCCTGCGTCTTCTTACCACGTATCCTGTAAGAAGTACCCCTATTGCCATTACGGTTTCAAATCCCGATGTTTTTACTGCTGTATCCTGCGGTACCTCAGCAGTTTCTACAGGGGCTGACACTGTCTGTGCGGGTGTAGCAGCCTGTGTTGGTTCTGGGGACGCAGTTGGCAATAATTCTGCATGGCATGCCGAGCACTGCAGTCCGGTTTGTGATGTCAATTTCCCTATCTTATTGAATGCGTGGAGCTTGTCTATAACATGACATTTAGTGCACTTGGGGACAACGATTTTGCCGTTCTCCTGATGGCATCCATTGCAATCTACTTTTTTGGCATGAATTACATGCATTACCTCGCTGCCTGTTACTTTTGCTCTTCCTTTATGGCAATCATAACATCCCTTCTTATCATCAACTTCGCCGTGTATGGTTGCAACGCTGGGTTTTGTATGGCAGTCCTGGCAAATCAGAGTCATATCAGGTGATTTTACAGGTTTCACGATGCTCGGCTGAGATTTGTGGCATTTCTGGCAGGAGGCATCCTTACCATGCACATCTATCATATCCTTGTGACAGTGAGAGCATACGGTTTCAGCGTTCAGGGTATTATGCACCTGATCTATGGTTTTATGGCAGTATGAACAGGACTGAGTGCTCACTTTTCCTGCATGAACTTTATGAATCGGTCCATCGTGGCACTTTGTACATTGCGGTATTGAAACTTTTAGCATATCTCCATGACAAGCGACGCAATCAACTGCTCTTTTTGCATGAATAACATGCGGAGTATCTGTATGGCATTTCTTGCAATCTACGTCCTTTGCTGTCAGCGACGAGGCTGAAAAACCAGGTTCTACGGCATACGAAGCCGTAGTTACGAGGACGGCAATGGCACATAATAAACATGTTATTCTCAATAATCCCATACAACACACTCTGTTTTTAGATGGCTTATTTGACTATTAGTATATCATTCTTTCGTTTTAATTCCATCAATAATACTTTTCTGATATCCTTTATTATCTGTTGTTTTTCTTTTATATTCTCATAATTCTTGAGCATATCGAGGAAGGCATTTGAGCCGTCCAGCACGTTTTGCGATTCATTCTCCAGCATATTGAAAAAGTGTTTGTCCTGGGGAATAATCCATTCTTTTAATCCCATAATCAAATCTCTTCAGTGAAAGCTAAAGAGATTATTATGCTTTTCTATCTTAGTTCAATTCCACCCTCTCGCCTGTGACCATGAAAACTACGTTTTCGCAAAGATTGGTTATGTGGTCGCCTATCCTCTCAAGATACCTTGCAACAAAGGTGAGATGCTGGGCTCCTGTGATCGTTTTTGGGTCCTCTATCATGTAAGAGATAAGCTCCCTTCTTATCTGGTCAAAGAGCATATCCACGTCATCATCCCTCTTCGCTGTAATTTTTGCAAGCTCAACGTCCTTGTTTTCAAAGGCTTTCATCGTATTCGAAAGCATCTCCTGGCATATCTCTGACATTCTTGGGATATCTATGAGAGGTTTTACAGGAGGTACGCTTGCGGTTAGTTTTGTGATGAGAGCTATTTCCAGAGCATTGTCGCCCATCCTTTCAAGGTCTATGTTCATCTTCAGCACAGCTATTATTAATCTTAAGTCCCTTGCCATGGGCTGCTGGAGCATTAGCATGCGCATGCACTCGTCCTCGATTTTGTAATGAACCGCATCAACCTCGCCATCCATATCAATGACCTTCTGCGCAAGCCCAACGTCGCGAGTTTTCAAAGAAAGAACAGCATCCCCTATGGCTTTGCTTACAAGACTTCCCATGCCTGTCACATCGCTCTTCAGCTTGTGCAAGTCCCTGTGATACGCTTCCCTTACCATTATCCGAACCTTCCTATTATGTAATCCTCGGTACTCTTTTCTTTCGGTTTCTTAAATATCTGCTGGGTTTCTCCAAACTCTATCATCTCTCCGTAGAGAAAATAGGCAGTATAATCGCTTACCCTTGCAGCCTGCTGCATATTATGCGTCACTATTACTAAAGTATATTCCTTCTTTAACTCCAGCATCAAATCCTCTATCTTGC
>CAYSLW010000118.1:0-6803 GCA_964431955.1 uncultured Candidatus Methanoperedens sp.
CTCCGCCTGTAATTTTTTATGAAAATAAGTGTTTGTTTTGCTTAAAATTAGAAAAACAAGAATTTTATCGAATTTGCCACAGGCTCAGGTCACTGACTACATTGAAACATAACTTCCGATTGCTTTCATAAACCTCTGTTTAATCTCATTCGCAGAGAGGGGAATCTCCCTGCATTTCATGTTGATGGGTTTCACCATCACATGAACAAAGCCAACTTTGCGAAGTAAAGCGTTTTTTAATTCGTTTTCAGAATGCACTTTTATAGTATTTCTTACTCCACAAGCCTTTGCTAGCAGTTCCATATCTATCTGGTCGTGCGTACAGGTCTCCTGATTTCCAGTAGAACCATAGGCTGCATTGTCAATGGCAATAACAGTCAGGTTCTTGGGATTATATGTTCCCACGCCAGTCAATGCGTTAGGATTCATAAGCAGGCTGCCGTCGCCGTCAATTACATACACATGTTTTTTCTGTACCAGAGCCAATCCAAGCCCGATAGATGATGCAAGCCCCATCGAACCCAGCATGTAGAAATTAAGCTCCCTGTCTTTAATTTCATATAATTCCTTGGCAGGGAAACCGAGCGTGGAAATTATAATATCTTCCCCAGCAATCCCAGCTACAACTTTAATAGCCCCATGTCTTGTCATTACAGGTTTTCTTATCTCGGATTTGAAATTCAATTCCGATACTCTGGGGTTTATTTCAAGAGCATGTGGAATATCACATGATGAATCTTCCCATACAGAAGGAGACAGCAGGATAACATGTGGACGGGCATTACTGAAAGAATCCTTTATTGCAATATCAATCTTATCCATTTCTGCGTGCGATTCGATTACAGTGAACTTTACCCCTGCAGCGCTTAGAATCGCGGGCATCTTTTTACCGAGCTGCCATTGCGCCTCTATTGATTCCTTGTAAACACCGCGCCAGCTTGCAAGTATTGGTAAAGGAATGCTATAAGTCAGGTTAAGGGAAAGAAGCGCATTTATCATATTCCCGATACCCGTACTCTGGATAACCATTACAGGTCTCCCACCGCCAAGATACACGCCTGCGCATATGCCGACCCCATTTTCCTCGCGGGTGAGAGGAATGTTCCTTATGTTCTGGCTTATCAGGGGAAGCAGGCATTTTATCCTGTCGCATGGCAATGTTGCAGCAACATCAATCCTGTTATTTTTAAGGATTTCAATTACCCTTTGCTCAGGACTTTCCATCAAGTAAACCTTTTTAGATTATTTCCGAAAGTGAGACATGTGCATTTTCAGCGTGTGCTGCTGGCTCTATCTTGTAAAGATGATAATCCCGCTCAAGACGGTTCACTCCCCCGCCTGTTATATTCAAAACAATATGTTCATCAGCTTCTACTTTTCCGCCTTCTAACGCCTGAATTAAAGATGCCACCGCTACTCCTGCCGGCGGGAAAATATCTATGTCTTCAAGACGCTCAAATAAGCTCACTGCTGATTTTGCTTCGCTGTTGGAAATCGCATACATGCCCCCATCGGTTGAACACATCGCGTCGTATACGCCGCCAGCAACAGAATATGGGGGCTCACGGTTGGAGAGGATATCGGCGTACATTTCATGTATGAGCTTCTTTGGCTCAGGCATATCAACGTCTTTAATGATATCGCGCCTGCCTGCATTCCATGCATTGTACATGGGTACAAAAGGCAGGTTCTGGGAAAGATGAAGCCTGGGGAGTTTCATACCGAATCTTCCGTCCTCAAGTAAGCGGAGCGAGGCTTCCCATGCTGCAATACCCCCTGTTCCGCTCCCGATTGCCTGGAAATAATGGTCAGGCATTTTTTTTATGAAAAAGGCTGCGTCGAGCATTACAGTCCCCATTCCGTCTCTACGAGCCACATTTCTTGCTCCCCCTTCAGCCTGCATATCAGGTAGGGCTGCCAGGCGCTCGGCAAGATGTATGGAATCAGTATAATCGCAATTATTTCCCATTTGTATAAGGTTAATAGACTCTGTCGGTTCTTCGGGCAACCACATCCTTGAAATACCGCTTGCTGGAATAACGATGTAAACTTTTACCCCTGTTAATGCCGATACATGGGCAAAAGCACGCGCTGTATTTCCTGCTGATGCCAGTACTAATGACTTACCTGAATTTTTAAACCTCGCCATTGTAGGAAAGGCTTCAAGCTCCTTGAAACTGCATGTTTTTATAAAAGCCCCTTTTTCAGGCCAGTATCCATTAAAACCGATATACAAGTTCTTTAATCCAAGTTCGGAGGCAAGTTCTGTGCTTTTATACGTAACAGGACCCGAATGTGATGTTATTATCTCATCTACTGGAAGCCAGTCATGGAATCTTCCCATTCCTGGGGCATTTTTTAAATTGAGCTTTTTGTTCCTGTAGTTTGTGCGCAGCAGCGCATTATCTGAATCGCATTTTAAGCGGTCATCGAAATAAAAACCGCTGCACCCTGTACAAACAAGGTTGTATTTTGAATTTTCGGGGATTGAAATGACTGTATGAAATTGAGAAACGTTCCCACTACATGCTGATTCAGTTTCTGTCATAATTAATGATTTGATTTAAGTGACTATTTATGTCTTTCCATTAAAAGACGATTTTTTTCCTAAATAGGATACTAATCTTTTATTAAAATACTTTTGTCCACTGAGCCTATCGTGACTTATATCTGCTGCAATTGCGTAAAAGCTCGGTAAAGGAAAACGAGGCTGGATGTGTATGCATGTAGCTTGCCATGGTACTATGCTCCATGAGACCGTCCTTCCCGAAGGCGATACCTTTTCCGCGCTTCAATTTATAGACAAAACGCGCATCTTTATCGCACTCTGTTACTGAATAGTGAAACTCATGTCCTTTGATTATTTTACCTCGCCTGGCAATGGGTGAATCGGCTGCAGTTTCAGCTTCGGTATAGCCAAGCGCCTGAAGTTTGTTTGTCATCCGTGAACTTGCTCCAAGTACGCCTGCCATTCTATAAGTCCTGCCCGTCGCAAGACTTTCATTCAAATAGAGAAGCGCTCCGCATTCGCCATATATGGGCATTCCATCGTATGCGGCTTTTTTGATCTGATGGCGTGTTCCTGAGGCTTCAAGTTCCTTTGCATAAAGTTCAGGATATCCCCCTCCAAGATAAATGCCATCCACCTGCGGCAGTTCATCGCTCATCGGACTGAAAAATATAAGCTCTGCTCCCAGTTTTTTGAGAGCATCAAAAGAATCCTGGTAATAAAAACAAAACGCACTGTCATGAGCGATGCCAATTTTAATGTTGAATGTTTCTTCGGGCTCATTTTGCTCCACATCTGGCGCAATACAATTATTCGCTATTGTTTTCACTAATTCTATGTCGATATGCTTTTCAATAAATTCAGTCCCCGTATTTAAATACGGGGTATCCGCCATATGAAGACCGAGATGCCGAGATGGGATGGATATTTCCCGGTTTATGGGAAGCGCTCCTATGACAGGGATTTTTATGCCCGCGCTGCTCAGCGAATCAGTTATAAGTTTAACATGCCTGTCGCTGCCTGTGTTATTGAGGATTATTCCCTGGATATTAACCCTGTCAAATTCGCTAAAACCTTTAACCACAGCAGCAATGCTGCGCGATGCTCCATGCGCATTGATGACCAGCACGACAGGTACATTCAGAATCTTGGCAACATGGGCAGTACTCGCAATCTCGGTATCGTCAAGACCATCAAAAAGACCCATCACTCCTTCTATTATGCAGAAATCAGCGCCCTGCGAGCCTCGTTTGAATGTTTCAAGCACCCCCTGCTCTCCCGTCATGAAGCTGTCAAGATTCCTTGAAGGGCGTCCGCAGATGCGTGTATGGTGGCTTGGGTCGATGAAATCAGGTCCCACCTTGAAAGGCTGGACTTTATATTTTTTGCAGAGAGATGCCATTAAGCCAAGTGCAACTGTGGTTTTCCCCACGCCGCTGCCTGTGCCTGCGATGAGGACTGCTCTTGTTTTAGTAACGGGCATCACCATTGCAAGAAATAACATCAAAGGATATAAGCTTCGTTATAATAGGACATTGTATAAGAGCATGAAATTTCAGGATGTAAAATCTATAGCTGAACGAGTCATGGCGATGAAGGGCGTAAAGAACGTGAAGCTGACCACTATAAAGCCTGGGCAGGAAGTGTAATCCATTCGCTTTACTATTAAATTTTAAATTTTATTATCTCGGAATTAGCTAAGCACATGGACTTTATACTCTCCTATAATGCTTCCATCCTCCAATCGCACAGGTGCCTCGACTGCTGCTATGTATCTTTCGTCCTTTGATATATCGCCTGCAACAACTATCCCCCTCGTCTTATAAATATAGGCAAGTTTAGATGCAGCGCCTCCAGGTTGCTTTAAATCAAAAACATAAATTCCATGTACATCCGGGTTTACTGTAACAGTATTCTGTGCAACAGGGACCACTAAAAATCGCTTGCCAAGAGCAAGTTCGGGGGAGTATCCCTCTATTCTCCACTTCCAGAGCAGGCTTCCATTTAAGTCATAAGCAGCAATGCTGTTGCTGTTAGGATGCTCGATAGGAGCCTTTTTCTTTATTTTTGAAGGCACATAGGTGCTTCCAATGGAGAAGATGACGGAGTCTTTGATAAAGTATGCACGGTTTACCGAGCCAAGTATGGGTACACCGCTTATTTCTATTGGGGTGCTGAGATTCAACTGCCGCAGTCTGGTATTGTTCTCATAGAGGAAAGCTCTGCCGTCCACTGCTATGCCAGTTTTCCCACTTTCTGATAATGCAACACTTGAAACGATAACAGAATCAAAATACGGAAGCAAGGGAGAGATTGTATAATTCCAGTGAATTGTTCCATTCTCTGCATCGAGAACATAAATAGTGCCTTCTTTGTATTTCTTTCCAGGAGTAACGCTTGAAGTGCCGAATGCGAAATAGTTTTGAATTGCTGTATTTTGCGAGGAAATACCGGAGTCCATTATTTCGTTGTCTGGAAAACTCCAGAGCAGTTCCCCCTCATTATTTAGTGCATAAACCTTGGATTTATAATAATACTTCCCGTCTGCGCCTTTTGAAACTCGGCTCGCAGTAAAGAATATTTTATCGCCTGCGGCGTTTAAACTTGTATATATATTGCCTTTAATATCCGTGCCCAGATCATTGGCTGCCCTTAATCTCCATTTCTCTTTTCCGCTTATAACTTCAAAGGTGTAAAGAAATGCATCAGGGCTTCTTTCTGCAACAAATAAATATTTCCCGTCTTGAGAAAAAGCCAAATCTGAAATCATACCCTCTGATATCTTCTTTTCAAAAATTATTTCTCCATTGTTAACTCTCAAAATCCTGATATAACCTCCATGCGTGCCTACAGCCAATAATCGGCTGTCTGGAGAGAACCTTACAATTCCTTTTACATTCTGGATTGTGCGGTTTATGTTTCCAGGTTCTACTTTTTCAAGCGCGATTTCATATCGTTTAAAAGCAGTGGGCTTGCCAGGAGAATAAGCAACAGAAGAAATATTTCCTTGTGCTGTTATGATTTTAATCTCGTATTTTTTATTTGGTCCCCAATTAAAATTAATGAATAAGCCTTTACCATCGTTATCAATCTGCACCTCCATTTTTCTCCCAGCTTCATGAACCTCAGCTTTGATAATGTCTTTTATGTCTTTTGCATCTGCGAATATTCCTGTTCTCGTAAAAATTATTGAGCTTATTTTTATGTTATGTTTTACAATATCGTTGCTAATAGCATCTTTTAAAGTATCATTGCTAATAGCTTCTTTTTGATTAATGCACCCTAAAGAAAATAAAATTAAAAAAACCACAACCAAAATCTTTGTTTTCATAAAACCTCAACAACTTCAGAGCGAAGTTTTTCATCTCCCCTCAAACAAGAGACATTTCTGAGATAAGTCCGAGCAATATCTGCAGCCTTTTCAACCTCTATGGGAGATGGTTTTCTATACAAATCAAAAACTTTTACATATCTATCTATCCTGTAAGGGATGCGCTTATCTACACTCGCCATAAACTCTGCGATTTTCGAGATCTCTACGTAATCAATGTACTCTGGTATGAAAATGCTTTCAGTTCGAAGCCTGATCCCCGAATTATAAACTTTTATAAAATTTTTAAGAGTCCTCTTTCTTATGCAAGCCTTGCATTTGAAATTGCAGCCATGAAAATAAAGGCATAGTGTGGATGCTTCAGGAGAGAAAGTGATGTGATTGATGTTCATTCAATCCCGTTACCGCGCAAAAGAAGAAATGTTTAACCTTTTGAGCAACAAGTGTTACCTATATGAGCAATGATTTATTCAAGCATTGAGCAGCACCACTCGCCTGAAAATGCTTAAAAGCATGTTAAAGTTTTAGAAAAAGCCAAGCAAACCTTCCAAGAAGGTCTCCCGGATGGATATCGCTACTTTTGTCAGGTTTCCTGCATTCCTATGTCCCTGATGCCGCCCACTATTTCCTCTGCTCTTAACTCCTCAAGTTTCAGGTACTTTGCCCCAAGCTCATCGGATATTTCCCGGGCTAAGCCCAAGCCAATGAAACTCTGTTCCGCATCTATGACAAGCGATCTTATCCCGGTTTTTTTGATCTGGGAGGCTATTTGCTTAGCCTCTTCAAGCGGATTTCCCCCCATGCCTGCGTTTGCTTTGCCGTCTGAGACCAGTATCAATAAAGGAAGAATATTCTTATCTCTTTGCATCTCGTTGCTCAGTACCTCATAGCCCTTGAGCAATCCCTGTGATAGCGGCGTTTTCCCTCCCGTGGGCAGGCTTTGCAGGTATTTCCTGGCAAGTT
>CAYSLW010000119.1:0-6707 GCA_964431955.1 uncultured Candidatus Methanoperedens sp.
GCTCGAGACCTGTTTTACCTTCCGGTAAGCTAGGGTTCAAATCCCTACCTCGGCGTACATTTATAGTTCTCCGCGACACTACCCTACCAGATTTTGCTGTGAGAAGGCTGGAGAAGGGGAGATGGTATTCACACACTCACCCTCTCCCCGCACTCATTCCTTTTATAAACCCCAAACTCGGTATTCTTCAGAACCTGCCCAGAAAATACAGGTCCGTCCTTGCACACCCGCAATCCATCTATGCAGCAGGCGCCGCATATCCCCATGCCGCATTTGATATACCTGTGAAGGCTGAACTGCGCCTTCGATGGAGCAGCCTTATCCAGGACTTTTTTCATCATTATCTCAGGACCGCAGCAGTATATCTGGCTATAACTTTCTGATTTTTTTATCAGTTGTGTTACATATCCGTGTTTCCCATCCGAGCCGTCATCCGTGGCAATCCTCACATCTCCAACAGCTTCAAAACGCTCCCTGAACAGTAATTCCTTCTTTGTCTTGGCGCCGAGCAGCGTTGTGACCTTAGCTCCTGCCAAAGCTGCTTTTTCAGCCAGCGGCGCCATAGGAGCGGCGCCGACCCCGCCTGCTATCAACAGGATGCGCCCGCTCTTTATATCGAACCCGCTGCCAAAAGGTCCCCGTACGCCCACTGAATCGCATTCTCCGAGTTCAAACAGCGCCGACGTAGCGGGTCCGACCTTCTGGACTGTTATCGCATTCTCGCAGGAAAGCGCCATCGGGAGCTCATCCACGCCCCGAATCCAGACCATCACGAACCGCCCCGGGATTAATTCAAAGCTGGTATCAAAGAAAAACGTCTTTATGGTCGGGGTCTCCTCCACAACCTTTGTAATCACAACATTAACAGGTTTCATACTTTGTGCGCCATCCCGTGTATGTCCTCAAGAGTCCATTCCTTTTCTTCAAGGAATTCCTGCATACATGAGGAAATATCATTGAAAATGTTAATATTATTCCCAACCGCAGAACCAATTTCTACCGCCTGCGCGCCTGCCATGATAAATTCTATAACGTCCGATGCCTCTCTAATTCCGCCAACGCCGATCACAGGAATATCAAGGGCTTCATAGAGGTCATAAACACATTTTATCGCCACAGGCTTGATAGCCCTGCCTGAAAGCCCCCCGAATTTATTACCCAGTATGGGATACCCGCTTTCGATATCAATCGCCATTCCCCTTACAGTATTTATAGCGACCACGGCATCGGCACCGCCGCGCTGCGCTGCCAGTCCTATATCTTTTATATTCGTAACATTTGGCGTAAGTTTCACCCAGACCGGCACATCTGCGACGCGTTTGACGGTTCTGGTGATATCTTCCACAAGCTCCGGGTCTTTCCCGAGTTCAGCGCCCAAAGCGTGGGCATGCGGGCAGCTCACGTTAAGCTCGAAAGCATCGGCGCGAAGCGCGCCTGCGATTTCTGAAAAATCAAGAGAGCAGCCGCCAAAGATGCTTGCGATTACAGGAACTCCAGATTTTTTTGCAATATCTATCTCGCCCTGGAAATTCTTATAAGATGGATTGGGAAGACCCATTGCATTCAGGTAACCGCAATCTACTTCCACCATGCTCGGATTGCTGTGCCCGCTTTTTGGCAGAAGTCCGATGGATTTTGTAACGACAGCCCCTGCTCCGCTTTCGGCAATTCTTTTAAGCGAGCCGCCGGTCGTTCCCATGATACCAGCGGCAAGCATAAGGGGATTTTTAAGTTTTAAGCCAGTCAAGGTTCGTGAAAGCATTACGGTTTTATCATGTTTGGTAAATACTTAGTTCTTTTTATAGCTTCCCAAAAAGCGACACCTCGCTTTATTTATAAGAATTATACAGGATTATTGCAACAACTAAGGTAATAAAAGATATAATATTGGCTGAAATAATGATTACATCCCCGATATGATAACCATACAGTGCCCATAGGATTGTGCCGGCGCTGAACTGGAACAATGTAACAGCGCTAATATCCCTGGCTGATTTTGTCCTGTGCATTTTTATAATCTGGGGCACAAACCCGAAAGTCGTAAGAAGCGCCCCCCCAATCCCTATTAAATACCATTCCATATTTTTGAAATCTCCTTCACTTAATAAGCAAATTCATTAATTTATGACCTTCCACAAGCCCGAAAACTCCTTCTTTTGCCGCGAACTCGTCAAACCTGTCCACATAATCCGCGCTTTCAATAGAAGAATAAATCGCAAAAGGGACAGGCTCTTTCGTATGCGTTCTGACGGAGATGGGCGTGAAATGGTCGGGCAATACCATAATCCGGTAGTCTCCAGCCAGTTCATTCAACATGCCCCCAACCACTTTCTCATCAAAATCCTCGATTGCTTTTATCTTGGCTTCGATATTTCCCATGTGCCCTGCTTCATCGGGCGCCTCCACATGCACAAACACAAAATCATGGCATTTTAACGAACGAAGCGCATACTCGGCTTTACCTGAGAAGTTGGTGTCCAGATATCCCGTAGCTCCGGGAACATTTATGATATCAAGACCTGCATACTTTCCAATACCTTTAAGCAGATCCACGGCTGAGATAACCGAGCCTGAAACGCCAAATAGCTTTGCAAATCGAGGCATATTCGGCGCTTTTCCCTGACCCCATGGCCAGATAAGGTTGGCTATATTCTTTCCATCTTTTTTTCTCTTTATATTGACTTCATGATTTTCAAGAATAGGTTTTGATGCTTTTATGAGAGCTATCAGGATCTCCGAATCCTTTCCGTGCGGCAGAACATCGTCCACGGATTGCCCTACCACATCGTGGGGAGGAGTGCATTGCGTCTTTTCACCTTTTTTCATTACCAGCAAATGCCTGTAACTCACGCCAGCATGGAATTTTCCATGGTCGCCCAGTTCCTTATCAACAGCTTCAATCAAGCTTCGGGCTTCTTTGCTTGAAATATGCCCTGCGCTGTAATCGGCAATCGCCCCGTCCTTCTCGGTGATAAGATTGCACCGAAAAGCGATATCGTCCTTTTCAAGAGCTATCCCGATGCTTGCGGCTTCAAGAGGACCGCGCCCTGAATAATATTTCGTTGGGTTGTAACCCATGATAGAAAGATTTGCCACATCGCTCCCCGCGGGCATACTATCAGGTATGGTTTTTGCAACTCCGCATTTTCCGTGTTTTGCGATAAAATCCATGTTCGGGATATTAGCTGCCGCAAGTGGCGTGAGGTCTCCAAGCTCAGGGATGGGATAATCAGCCATCCCGTCTCCTACGAGGACGATATATTTCATGTCGCCAACTAAGGAGGGGGTAATACATGAAAATATCGGTTAGTTTGAATCAAAAGATTCACGATTTTTCAAAAAAAAAAATTAACTTTTCACAACAAGCGCCAGGAACAGAACCAGAACAACCACAAACTGCGGCACTACGTACCATTTTACCATCTTCTGTAGCCCTGCGACACGGTTATTCAGTTCATTCAAATCCGCTGTGAGCTTCGCCACGGAATCATCGGCATGCGATAAAGGAACGGATATCACAGGCTGAGCATGAACGGCTTGCGGCTGCGTTGTCTGTGTTGTTTTTATAGTCTGGTTAAGTGTATATGTTTTCTCTGGTTTTGTTATTACGGGCCTAACCTTTTCTATAGGCTTGAAATTTGGGTCTCTTCCTCTTCCAAGCGTATGAAATATCTGATCTTCTGTTACATCAAGTATTGACATAGTGTACCCTCTTATATACGATATTGTTATTACTCTTATATAATTCTTTTTCTATCATTATTTATAGTGGAGTAAATCTCAAATTAATTCACTTGCCCCAGAAAGGATTGCCCCGGCGCTTTATCTCCATAAATGCCATAAGCGTCTCCTTATCCTCGATCTTCATGGACTCGAAAAGCTCCTGCTCCGCGATTTTTGCATGTTTCTCAGGCACGTCTATATAAAGCGTATCCCCTTCCTTTATCTGCCGCCCGACCGTTGGCCCATCGATAGCAACTGCGACTTCCTTGCCTGCGGCAGCCTCGCTTATGTTCTCATTACGTTCCTGAATTCCTTTTATTGTTCCAACAACCGCGCCGTTCTCTTTCATCACATCTAAGTTAGTCTTTATTACACCCCCCAGGACGCGCACACCCACAACAGCAGGCTTGCTCTGCCTGAACGTACAATCCGGCAGTATCATAAATCTTCCCGGCTTGATGATGGTCTCGTAACGCTTTTTCTCAATGAGCTGCTTCTGTTCACTCACCCATTTCTTATAATCCTCGATAAGCCGATAAATGACATCATTTATGAATACCTTGATATCAGAACCCACGAGTTCTTCTTCAGCATCAGGCAGCACATCCACATCGAATCCCACTATTACCGAAAAAAGCGGGTCTTTTATGGTCTTTACTTCTGCAATATCACGTTTTGATATATCACCTATGTCTGCCTTCCGTATAGGTATATTCTCCTTCCTCAATTCGTTCACAAGGGCTTCAAGTGAGCCGATAGTGTCTGCTTTAATAAATATGCCGTTTGACTCTGTTTCAATCCGTACCGCATCTATCTCAGATTTTATCGCAGCAGCCACTTCCTCGATATTGTCCTGCGCAACCCGTATCTGCGAGCCAGAAAGCGCGCCCTCAAGACCAGGTGCAGCGATTTTGACCCCTGACGCTGCGACCACTTTCTTTACCTGCTTGAATTTCTCCTCAGCGCGCATCCCGGAAAGCGGTATTGGTTTTAAAAGAGCGCGTATTTTCGTGACTATAGGATTTCCCCTGCTTCCCACAACCACCGTATCACCCACATTTAACTCCCCATCATATAAAATCACATCCAGCGTAGTGCCAAGACCCACCTCCTCCTTCACTTCAAGAACAGTTCCTGTGCCCGGTCCGACGGCTCTGTATTCCAAGTCTTTTTCAAGGAACTTTTGCGCTAGTCCCATCAATACCATAAGGAGATCGGGTATGCCCTCACCAGTTTTTGCACTTACCGGAATCACACCTATATTTCTCTGGAAATCCCGCACCCTATCGTACCTGTCCGAGCTGAACCCCATTTCATAGAGTTTGCCTATGAGCACGTATATTTTTTCATCCATCGCAACTTTTACATGCTCTGCCTGTTTTGGGTACGATAATATGAACGGCTGCCTGGATTGCGGGTTCCAGCCTGCAACTTTGTCAATCTTGGTTGCGGCAACCACAAACGGTGTCTTGAATCTTTTAAGTATCTCCACAGCCTCCTGTGTCTGTGGCTGGAATCCTTCATTAATGTCAACTACCAGCACGGCAAGGTCTGCCAGCGCTCCTCCTCTGGCTCTGAGCGTGGTGAAAGCCCTGTGCCCGGGGGTATCGATAAAAAGCAGCCCGGGTACTTTTGTCTCCCTTTTAAAAACTGCTCCGCACACACGTTTTATAACATCGAGCGGCACTTCTGTCGCGCCTATATGCTGGGTTATCAGACCCGCCTCACGCTCGGCTATTGTGGTGCCCCTTATCCTATCAAGGAGCGAAGTCTTTCCGTGGTCTACATGCCCCATCACGCACACGATGGGGGTGCGCAGATCCTGTGTCATAGTGCCTGTTAACTAAATTTCTACGCTTTGTTCTACTGCTATACCATAACCGCCGCCAAGCCGGTTATAAATGCCTTAACATGCTATGACGCATTTAAACATATTAAACTATTATTAAGGATATGGAACTTGCAATTGTGGCGATGTCGATGGCTGGACTTTTTTAAGGCTTTCATGGATGGGATGCTGTGAGTGGTTGGTGCGAATTTGAGTGCGAGGATTACGCTTATGTTCATGCCAGGAATAAAAAGATTAAATGCTATTCGAACACTGGAATTTGCCCAAAAATTTGGTATCGGGATAGTTATGTATAATCGTAATTGGTACGGTATTGCTGATAAAGAAGTGCTTGTTATAGGTCTGATTGCAGTGATGTTATGCGCGATAATGAGGACGGTGTACGAGGGGAAAGGCTGGATAAAGAGGATGATGCCACATTATTTCTAAGCTGGACGATACTGGACTGTAAACAACCTGATAAGTGCACGACTGATCGGGAAGGATAACGATGAGAATTCAACATTCTGCGCTGGGCTTCGCCCAGACCCCGATGAGGCGCCGCTCTCTGGCGGAGGTGAGTGTGTCTGCCGAACGCTGCCAGTGATTCCATGAAACACAGAAGGGTGCTGATTTATATTTAATTTAAATACTTTTCAGGGTTATTTACTCTAATAACATGCTTAACAGCCTCAAAAAATACTACCACGACCCCCTCTACCGCAACTCCATCGCCATGATGCTGAACTCGGCGTTCGCAGCGTTCTTCGGTCTCCATTTCTGGATAGTTGGCGGCGCGGACAATGCAATCGAAGAGGGGGGCTTGGGATTGTAATGAAGGAAGGCGGCTGGGATTAGTACGAGGTGGGGCTGGGATAACATACAGCATATACTTACACAGTTCTGGCGCATCGATAGGTAAAAAGAGCAACCTCCTATAAAAATAACCGCAGATGAACGCAGATTTAATTACATTATAATTATATATTTCTGGCGCCATCGCAATCCCCTTGCATCCTCCCGATAATTGGTTCGAAAAACCACAGAGTTCACAGAGGACACAGAGAAAAACACCCCCGCTCTGTGCTCTCTGTGTCCTCCGTGGCTGATCATCCATCCTGCGCCATACATTTATCACAAAATAACTATAAATATC